>JBAVZX010000432.1:0-18107 GCA_049589015.1 Phormidium sp.
CCTAAAAATAGATTAGAAGTAGGACAGAAAGCAATAGCTGATTTAGCTTCAGACAATATTTTAAATTCATCATCTCGCAATTGGACTCCGTGAGCAAAGATTGATTTTTCTTTAACTAATCCCGCTCGATCGTAAACATCTAAATAACCTTTGCTTTCCGGGAAAAGCTGAGCAACTAACTCAACTTCTTTAACATTTTCTGATAAGTGAGTGTGTAAATAAACATCAGGAAATTCTTCTAACAGTTTTCCCGCTATTCGGAGTTGTTCTTCAGTTGAAGTAACGGCGAAGCGAGGCGTAACAGCATAAA
This sequence comes from Phormidium sp., assembly GCA_049589015.1. Taxonomy (GTDB): domain Bacteria; phylum Cyanobacteriota; class Cyanobacteriia; order Cyanobacteriales; family Aerosakkonemataceae; genus Floridanema. Next base: position 311 of record JBAVZX010000432.1, read on the forward strand.
GTAACCTACCGTTTTTATGCCATTTTTGAATTAGTTTTTTACTGTCTTGATATGAACTTTCAGCAGTATCCCGCAAAAAATCGGGTGCATTGCGATCCATCATTACTTTACCCGAAATCATTCGCAGATTGCGCCGACTTGCTTCAGTAAAAAAAGCTTCAACTGACTGGGGAAAAACAGCAGCAAAAACTAAAGCTGTAGTCGTACCATTTTTAATTAATTCATCTAAAAAGAAGGAGGCAATTTTTTGGGCATAATCTCGATCTTTAAACTTACCTTCTACTGGAAAAGTATATTTATTCAACCATTCTAAAAGTTGTTCCCCGTAAGCAGCAATCATTTCCGTTTGGGGGAAATGAATGTGGGTATCAATAAATCCGGGCATAATTAAGCAGTCGGGATAAGCAGTTATTGGCACTGCTGCATATTTATCCTTTAGCGATTCATATTCACCCAATTCTTTAATGTGACCATTTTCCAAAATTAATAAACCATCAGGAATGTAGCGGGCGCTTTCTCCTTCTTCTGTTACAAAAAAGGGATCTTCGATAAAATCAAGAAAAGCGCCTCTAATGGCTTTTAGGGAAGTACTATAAGGTTGCGTTTGTGTGGAAATAGTAGACATATTGTGATTTAGTTAAGAATAATTATTTAGCAATGGATTGGGTAATTTACAATATATCACTGACAGAGGAGTGTGTCTAAAGTAACAATTATCAGTCAAACAAAGAAGTAGGATTAAAACTTTGTAATATCAGTCTTTTCGGGAGAAGTTTCAGGTAGTTGAAATGAGCAAAAATATTGATGATTTAAGAGAGATAGAAATAAATAGGCAGACAGAACCACCAGAGGAACCAGAATTAAGTGGTTGGCAAGGTGCGATCGCCAATTTTTTCCAATTCACAAAGTACCACACCAACTTTAACACTGAAATTTTAGCAGGGCTGACCACCTTCATGACAATGGCATATATTTTAGTGGTCAACCCGTTAATTCTTTCCGATGCAATTTTCCTCAATCAACCGAGAGATTTATTCACCGAGTTAGCCGTCGCCACAGCTATTTCTGCCGCCATTGGTACTTTAATAATGGCATTGTACGCCAACTATCCGTTTGCGATGGCACCAGGGATGGGATTGAATGCTTTCTTTGCCTATTCCGTAGTTTTAACATTAAAAATTGACTGGCGTTTAGCGTTGTCAGCAATATTAGGTGAAGGGCTAATTTTTATTGCTTTAACTCTCACCAGTGTGCGACGACAAATTGTTAACGCCATTCCCTTAGTAATGAAATCTGCTACTTCGGTAGGGATTGGTTTATTTATTGCTTACATTGGATTATCTGGCGATCCAAAAGTGGGCGGCGCAGGAATAATTGTAGCTAATCAAGCTACTAAAACAGGTTTTGGTAACTTAAAAGAACCTGCAACTTTAATGGCAATTCTCGGTATTTTTATTGCCGCTGCTTTTATTGCACGGCGGATTAAAGGTGCCTTACTTTGGGCAATTTTAGCAACGGCAATTTTGGGATGGATTTTAGGTGTTACCCCTTGGCCCCAAGGAATTGTCGAAATCCCCACATTTCCCAAAGATTTGTTTGGACAATCAATCATGGGAATTACCCAATTGAATGCGAACAATTTTATGGATTTTATCGCAGTTTTGCTAGTGTTTTTATTCGTGGATTTGTTTGATACAGTGGGGACGCTTTCTGGTGTGGGATTGCGGGCAGGTTATGTTAATGAAAAAGGCGAAATGGATCGGGTAGATGAAGCATTGCTTGCTGATGCGATCGGTACAACAGCAGGCGCAATTATGGGGACTTCTACTGTTACTACATTTGCCGAATCTGCTGCTGGTGTGGAAGTTGGAGGACGCACAGGTTTTACCGCTTTAATTGTGTCATTGTTGTTTATTGTTTCAATGATTTTCATCCCCATTTTTAAAGCAATTCCGCCTTACGCTACTGCACCTGCTTTAGTAATTACTGGGGTGTTAATGATGTCTGCTATTACTAGTATTCGTTGGGGAGATCCAGCAGAATCAATTCCGGCATTTTTGACGATCTTTTTGATTCCTTTGACTTATTCGATCGCCACTGGTTTAGCAGCAGGTTTTATCAGTTACCCCGTAATTAAAACCTTCCAAGGTAAAGTGCGGGAAGTGTCGATCGCCACTTGGATTTTAGCTGCCGTATTCGTCGCCAGATTCGCGTTTATGTCCACTAGATTCGGTTAATTTTACTACAGATGTTTCTTTCTTCTCTTCTTCTCTTCTTCCTTTGCGTTCTTTGCGTCCTTTGCGGTTCAATAAAAAAAGATTCAGGCTAAAACATTGACTTTCATCGGACAGGGAGAAAGGGGAGACTCAGATCTTGCACCAAGAGGCAGAGCCTCCATTCTTCGTTCCCAGGTTGAACCTGGGAACGAGGAAACCTATATCTACATCTGCATTCATTTGCATTAAATATTAATAAGGTGGGAATTTCCCACCTTATTTCCCAATTACTAGAACACAGGTTGCGGATCAGGTTTCACATCTGCTAAACCAACTACATGACCATTTCCATTAGCTGAAAACAGACTTTCATCAACTACTGGAGCACCTTCATAAGCATCTTCCAACAGTTGTTTCAAATCAGTAATTAACGGATAACGAGGGTTAGCACCTGTACATTGATCGTCAAAAGCTTGATCGGCAAGATGTTCTAACTTAGCGTAGAATTCCGCTTTGCTTTCCTTGATTACTTCTTTGACGGCGACTGGAATATCTAACTGACGTTTCAAGTCTTCTATCGCTGCAATCAAACTATTAACTTTCTCTTCATCTGTTTCTCCAGGTAATCCTAAATAGCTAGCAATCCGGGAATAACGCCATTTTGCATTAGGATATTTGTATTGCGAGAAAGTGGCTTGTTTGAACGGTGCGTCGGTAGAATTGTACTTAATAACATGAGAAATCATCAAGCCATTAGCTAAACCGTGAGGAACATGGAATACGCCTCCTAATTGGTGCGCCATCGAGTGACAAATTCCCAGGAAGCTGTTAGCAAATGCCATGCCTGCGATCGTCGAAGCATAGTGCATTTTTTCCCGTGCTTTTGGATCGTCTGCACCATTATGGTAAGCACTTGGCAGATATTTAAAGATTAGGCGAATTGCTTCTAATGCCATGCTGTTGGTGTATTCGGAAGCTAATACAGAAACGTAAGCTTCTAAAGCGTGAGTTAAGGCATCAATTCCACCGTAAGCTGTTAGTTTCTTGGGCATATTTAACACCAATTCGGGGTCAACAATTGCCATTGTTGGTGTCAAAGCGTAATCTGCCAAAGGATACTTGATGTTGGTGCGGCGATCGGTAACAACGGCAAATGGTGTTACTTCTGAACCAGTTCCCGATGTGGTAGGAACAGCAATCATTATTGCTTTATCGCCTAAAGGTGGCAATTCGTAAACCCGTTTGCGAATATCCATAAACCGCATTGCTAAACCGTCAAATTCGATTTCTGGATGTTCGTACAACAACCACATGATTTTCGCAGCATCCATCGGTGAACCACCACCGATCGCTATAATCACATCAGGTTGGCAGCTGTTTATCAGTGCTAAACCACGTTGCACTGTTTCCAAAGAAGGATCAGGTTCGACATCATAGAAGGTGTCATATTTTAAGCCGATTTCTTCCAAAGATGCTTCCAGTGATGCAGTTACACCTAAGTCATACAATGGTTTGTCGGTAACAATAAATGCGCGACGTTTTCCGGCTAATTCTCGAATTGCTACGGGTAATGCACCATACTTAAAGTAGATTTTTGGTGGTACCCGGAACCACAACATATTTTCCCGCCGTTCGGCTACCGTTTTGATATTTAGCAGGTGTTTTGGTTCGACGTTTTCACTAATTGAGTTACCGCCCCAGGTGCCACATCCTAATGTTAATGATGGATCGAGACGGAAGTTGTACAAGTCACCGATCGCACCTTGCGAAGATGGCGTATTAATCAAAACACGGGCAGTTTGTACTTTGTCTTCAAACCATTTGATATGTTCAACATTGGAAGGTGAAGTATAAAGAACTGCGGTATGTCCTCTGCCTCCAAATAATACCAATTGTTCGGCTTTTTCTACTGCATCTTCATAGTCTTTGCCGCGATACATTGCCAAAATTGGCGAAAGTTTTTCAAAAGCAAAGGGTTCATCTTTACCGATATTCTCCACTTCACCAATGATTACTCTGGTATCTTCCGGTAGGGTAACTCCGGCTAATTCTGCTAATTTGCTAACAGGTTGTCCGACAATATCCGCGTTTAACCGTCCGTTGACAATGATTAATTTTGCAAATTTTTCCCGTTCTTCTGGGTTGAGGAAATAAGCACCCCGTTCAATAAATTCTGACCTTACTTCGTCATAAACATCATCTAGGACAATCACTGATTGTTCGCTAGCACAAATCATGCCATTGTCGAAAGTTTTACTCAGAATAATTGAGGAAACTGCCATTTTCAAGTGGGCAGAAGAATCGATTAATGCTGGGGTATTTCCAGCACCAACTCCTAAAGATGGGTGTCCTGAAGAGTAAGCCGCCCGTACCATTCCGGGTCCACCTGTGGCTAAAATCAAGTTAATGTCAGGATGCTGCATCAAAGCTTGGGAAAGTGGCACCGAAGGTTCATCAATCCAGCCGATAATATCATCTGGTGCGCCTGCTGCGACTGCTGCATCAAGAACGATTCTTGCTGCTTCGATCGTGCAATCTTTCGCCCGTGGGTGGGGAGAAAATATAATCGCATTACGGGTTTTCAGTGCTATTAAAGCTTTGAAAATTGCCGTGGAAGTAGGGTTGGTTGTGGGAACAATTCCGGCTAGAATCCCTACTGGTTCAGCAATTTTTTGAATCCCAAAAGCTTTGTCTTCTTCAATTACGCCGCAGGTTTTGTCCCCTTTGTATTTGTTGTAGATAATTTCCGATGCAAAGTGATTTTTGATCACTTTGTCTTCTACTACACCCATTCCCGTTTCGGTTACTGTCATTTTTGCCAGGGGGATACGTGCAGCATTAGCCGCTAGTGCGGCTTTCTTAAATATGGTGTCTACTTGTTCTTGAGTGTAAGTCGCATATTTTCTTTGCGCTGCTTTCACTCGTTGGATAAGTTGCTCTAATTCTTCATTATTTGTGACTTTCATAGCTACCTCAGTCCAATCCTTCAAACTTTAATTGATTCAATCTTGAGAGTTTTGTATTGCAGAAAACTTTTGAGATTAGTAAATAGTAAGTAGTCAGCTTTTAGTATTACTGCTTTTGCTTGGTTGCGCTATGTACCTAAGTGAAAGATTTCCTTAAAATTTAGCTGCTGTCGTTTGTAGTGCTTGATGCAAAATTTTTAGCTGTCACCTGTATGATATGTTTCATGCTGTTTTCCGAACTTCCTCTGGTTGGTTCACCCAAATGGATGAATAAAAAGTAAATAGTAGGAAAGCTGAAGTCAATAAAAATCCCGTGCTAAATTGTTTAGTCAACACTAAAATAACTCTTCCTCAGTAACTTTACAGAATGAATTAATTATCTCTTTAGATTCAAAACCAAAGAAGACTTTTACCGTTATCAATTTTTCCCTATTTCTTAACAAACTAAACTTTTTGGTGACAATAATTGTTATTGTTTGCAGTTTTCTCTCTTTGTCCAATCTATATTGAATCCACAATACTAATTGTATCGTTCTCTACTCAAACCTGCTGCCAAGCTTTTCTACTAAAGCCTACTCCTAAATATTACAAAAACTCTAAAATTAAATGGGCAAGATTACTGAATTGTTAAGGTGCGACTCACAACATATAACACATTTTTCCCCTTATCTAATGCTAATGCTTTTTGGCAAGGGTTTCTTTTCCTTGGTTAACGCCGTTAATAAGTAACTAAAAAATATATTTTGGTAAGTATTTATACTTTCGGTTTACGCAGGCAAGCAAAATTTTGTCAGAATTTAGCCGATCGCACTAAGTTAACATAACGTAATATAAGCCTAAAATAAAAAACAAGCGTTCTCGGAAAAGTTACTATGTATCTCACCTGGCTGGACAGTAATTCTTGGTTAATTGAAATTAGTGGTCAAAAAATTTTAGTTGATCCTTGGTTGGTGGGGCCGTTAGTATTTGGTAATCAGGAATGGCTGTTTAAAGGTTCGCGGAAGTGCGATCGCCAAATTCCCGAAAACATTGACTTAATTCTACTCTCTCAAGGCTTGGAAGACCACACACACCCAGCAACTCTAAAACAACTTAACCGTAACATTCCCGTTGTTGGTTCTCCCAGCGCTGCTAAAGTATTGCAAGAGTTGGGTTATCAGCAAGTAACCGCCCTAACTCATGGCGAGATTTTCAACTTAAATAATAGCGTAGAAATTAAAGCGGTTCCCGGTTCTCCGATCGGCCCAAATACTGTAGAAAATGGCTACTTGTTGAAGGAGTTAGAAAGCGGTTTTTCTTTATATTATGAACCTCACGGTTCCCATTCTCCAAAATTACAAGAAGTTGCGCCAATTGATGTAGTAATTACCCCAATAATCGACCTAGCTTTACCTTTACTTGGTTCAATTATTAAAGGAACAAAAAGTGCTTTGGATCTTGCCCAAATGGTTAAACCCCAAGTAATGTTACCCACAGCGGCAGGCGGTGATATCGAATTTGATGGGTTACTGCTAAAATTCTTAAAAGCTGTGGGAACTACAGAAGAGTTTCGGGCAAAGTTGGCGGAAAATAATTTGGCAACTAAGGTTTTGGAACCGAAACCAGGCGATCGCATTGAAGTACCTTTAGAACGTCGAGTTGCTAACAGTTTTGCAGCTTAATTGTTCTCTGTGTACTCTAAAGTTTTTTAGGGTACGCAGATGAAAGCAGATAAACGCAGATGAACGCAGATAAGGATAGGGTTGCTGATGAATATTGCTATTATTGGCTGTGGTTATGTCGGTTATAATGTCGCCCGTCTTTGGCAAAAAGAGTTGGGGTTTTCGGTGACTACAACTACAACTAATCCTGAACGAGTGAACGAATTAGAAGCAGTATCTCAAAATGTTTTTGTAGTTCGAGGAGATGATACTGAAGGTTTGGAAAAAGTCCTTGAAAATCAGGAAGTTGTCTTGTTGAGTGTAGGCGCAAAAGGAGCAAATACTTACGAAGAAACTTACCTACACACTGCGAAAAATTTAGTTCCGCTTTTACAAGCAAATTCCAGCATTAAGCAACTTATTTATACGGGAACTTATTCAGTTTATGGCAATCAGAATGGCGATTTTGTAGATGAATCAACGCCGCTTTCACCTACTACCACAAATGGACAAATTTTAGCGGAAACTGAACAAGTGTTACTGTCAGCTTCGAGTGATAATCTTAAGGTTTGTATTCTCAGATTAGGCGGGATTTTTGGCCCTAATAGAGAACTGCTAAAAATCTTTGGTAGGGCGGCTGGTACAACTCGTCCGGGTAATGGCGAAGATACTACAAATTGGATTCATTTGGATGATATTGTGGGGGCGATCGAATTTGCTAGAAAGCATCAATTATCAGGTATTTATAACTTAGTAAATGATGCTTATTTGCCTAGTCGAGAATTGCTCGATCGCCTCTTTGAAACCCACAATTTACCTAAAGTTTCTTGGGATGCTTCCCAAAAGAGTAACCGGGCTTACAATGTTAAGGTATCCAATCAAAAAATCAAGCAAGCAGGTTATCAATTAATTCATCCAGAGATGAGTTTTTAATTAAGGGAACAGGGAAAAGCACAGAGGAGATTCAAAAATTTGTAAGGGCGGGTTTTGTTTTAATTCTTCTGCTGCGATTACAATATTATCTGCTAAACCCGCCCCTACAACTAAAACTTTCCCAATCCCCTATTCCCCGCTAATTTGCAAAAAAACAGTCCTTTTCCTCGGCCCATCTAAATCAAAAAATAACACAGATTGCCAAGTACCTAAAGCTAATTTTCCCTCGACAATTGGCACTATTTCGCTAGTACTTAACATCATCGACATTAAGTGAGAATGGGCGTTCATTGGTTCATCTTCTGGTACAACTCTCAGGTGTAAATCATTGTGTAAATATTTGTCTGTTTCTGGGGCTAATTTTCTTAAATATACTTTCACATCTTCCAGCAATCTTTCTTCGTTTTCATTGATAGCTAAAGCTGTGGTTGTGTGGCGCGAAAAAATTAAAACTTGACCATTTTTTATCCCTGTATGTTGCAGGAATTCATTAATTTGGGGTGTAATATTAAAAATGCTGATTCCTTCGCTGGTTTCTATTTCAATTATTTGATGGATAATGGGCATAAAAGTGCTTTGCTACCATGACTACAATGTTATTATGGCAGCGGTTGGTATCAGAAATTAATCCTCAAAGTAATTCTCGTCTTTCCCCAAGTGTCAAACAGACACATCTTTTGTTACAGAATTCCGTTTTTTAATTATGGCTAACCAAGAAACACTGCGCCAAGAATTAATCAGATTAGATGGACGTGGATATAAAGCTTTCCAAGATATTCAAGGAAGTTACGATTTTGCTGATTTTACTTTAATAATCGATCGCGTACAAGGCGATCCTTTTGCTAGTCCCAGTAACATTAGAGTGAAAGTTCCGATGACAGTCGCTAAATTTCCAGAGGAACTTTACCAAACTAAAAGCAGAGAAATCGCTTTACGAGATTATTTAACTCGCTATTTCGATGTTTGTGTTCAGAATTTTAAGCAAAAAAGAGGTACAGGAAATAGTGGTTTAATTTCCATTTTACCTGTCGGTCAAGAAGTTTTAGAACGTAGTTCTGTAGTTATAAATAGTGAATTTGTTGAAGTGCGTTTTGTGGTGGGATTACCTGCTGGAGGACGGAGAATTTTAGGCTATCAAGCGATCGAAATGCTTTGCGATCAAGTCCCGCAACTTGTCAATTTAGCACTTAAATATCAGCGTTTAGATGCCAAGAAAATTCAACATCATGTAGAAATTGTTGAAGATGCAGATTGGTTAAGACAGGAATTAAAAAATAAAGGTTTAGTAGCTTTTATTGCTGATGGGGCGATTTTACCTCGGCGTAGTGGAGTTGACGATCGACCTTTGGTGGAAAGTGCGATCGCTTTTCAATCCCCAGAATCTTTAAAAGTGGAATTCGATCGACCTAATCAAGGTTTAATCACTGGCATGGGAATTCCCGCAGGTGTTACCCTAATTGTCGGCGGCGGATATCACGGCAAATCCACCTTATTAAAAGCGATAGAAGTAGGAATTTATAATTATATTCCCGATGACGGTAGAGAGTTTGTAGTTACCGATCCCGCCGCCGTAAAAATTCGTGCTGAAGATGGCAGATCCGTTGCTAACGTTGACATTTCACCGTTTATTAGTAACTTGCCACAAGACCGTTCTACCACTAATTTTTCCACCACAAATGCCAGTGGTAGTACTTCCCAAGCCGCGAATATTATGGAAGCTTTAGAAGTTGGTAGCCAAGTATTATTAATAGATGAAGATACAGCCGCTACAAATTTCATGATTCGTGACCAAAGAATGCAGGCATTAATTGCCAAAAATCAGGAACCAATCACTCCTTTTATTGATAAGGTAAGGCAATTATACACCGATTATAATGTATCTTCAATCTTGGTAATGGGCGGTAGCGGAGATTATTTTGAAGTAGCAGATACAGTGATTGCAATGCAAAATTTTCAGCCGCAAGATGTAACAGAAAAAGCTAAAGAAATCGCCAATCAATATACTAACCAAAGACAAGCTGAAGGCGGGGAAAAGTTTGGTCAAATTATGCCTCGCATCCCAATTCCTGAAAGTATTGATCCTAGTTATCGCCAGAAACAAGTAAGATTAAAAGTCAGAAATGTGGATGAAATGGTATTTGGCGGCGAAGATATTGACTTATCAGCAGTAGAACAAATTATTGATAAAGCACAGTCTAGGGCGATCGCAGAAGCTATGGTTTATGCAGTTCGTCAATATGCCAATAAAACTGCTACTTTGCCAGAAATTCTCAATCAAATTATGGCAGATATCGAATTGCGAGGATTGGATATTTTGACTCGTTTCCCGCAAGGAGACTTGGCATTTTTCCGCAAATTTGAGTTAGCAGCGGCGATTAATCGATTGCGATCGCTAAACTGCAAAAAATCAAACAAAGCTTTATACTCTCCACAATAACCAAAGTTCACCCAAAAGTGTGAATCAACCAATAGCAACTTCAGGTTTTAATAAGATTACAGTAGATGCACCCTGATAACACCCCTCGCCAGCAAACTATAGCTTGCGAGGGGCTTTTTATTTATTAGTCTCGCAAAACCTTACAGTTTAATTACAATAGTTACTAACAACTAAATATTTTGCCAATATTGAATTAAGCAACATTAGTGACTTTTATGCAGGAATTATGATCCCATTTTTACGTTTTGTCGGCTTGACTTTCCCATTATTGGCAGTTCAAAGCTTGGCTTTGATGTCAGTTCAAGTTCTGGCTGTTTCCTTTACACCAACAGCGACAACTCGGAATTCCCAGGAAATAATATTAGCAAATAATCCGGGAATTTTGCAGATAATTCCCCAATTAGACGGTAATGCCTATTTAATGGGTAACGGTGGGACTTTCGTCGGTTTAGTTTCCAGCGATCGCACCGCTAATAATTCTATTTGCAATCCTTCGGGCCCATTTGGTAGTCAAGATGGCGTATTAAGTATTAGAAACCGTGCCGGAAATTTAGGTAGCTTGTACTCACAAATAAGTGCTTATAATAGTTATGCTAAACAGCCACCTATCTTAATTTATGAAGGCAAAAGGATGGTTTTTTTGACTAAAAATGGCGATTTAGATCATACTCTTGATCCAGATTTACTGTTGGATACTTTGTGTCCCAGAAATCCTATATAAATTAAAATTGGGTGGGATTAACCACCCAATATTTAATTACCACGCTTTAGCATCTATAGCCAACTTTATTCAGAAAATATGCCCTTTACTTATAATCGTACCATTCGTTTTCAAGACACTGACGCAGCTGGCGTTGTTTACTTTGCCAATGTTTTAGGAATTTGCCATGAAGCTTATGAAGAATCCCTAAATGTATCTAACATTAATCTTCAGCAATTTTTTAGAAACAATGATTTTGCTATTCCTATTGTTCATGCTAGTGTAGATTTTTTGCGCCCGATGTTTTGTGGCGATCGCATATTCATCAACTTATCTATTAACCAGTTAAACTCCCAAAAGTTTGAAATTAATTATCAAATTAATACTCCTGAAAATGAGATTATAGCTAAGGCAATTACCAGCCATATTTGTATTGATCCAACAACGAGAAATAGAAAAGAATTTCCATCAGAAATTCTTTATTGGTTACAGCTATTAATATAGCAATTTTTTTGATTTATGGTTGGTGATTTTTTTGAACCGCTCCAGACGCAGAGGACACAGAGGAAACAGAAGGAGGAATTCATAACTCAAATAAGACTGCTTTAGTAGCAATTTGTTGTAATTGTTTGCGGTTGATCTTTCCTTGTGCATTGCGTGGCAAACTTTCTACAGCAATCCATTTTTTAGGATGCTTAAATTTACTCAGTTTATCTTCAATAGTTGTTTTTAAATTATCAATAGTAATATCTGGAGATTTAGGAACATAAATCGCTGTGACTATTTCACCCCATTGAGGATCAGGTAAACCAATTATACAAATATCATTAACTATTTGAGTGGCGATAATTGCAGCTTCTACTTCATTAGGAAATACATTTTCTCCCCCTGTGATGATTTTATTACTGTTACGTCCAACTATTTTTAAGTTACCATTATCATCAATATATCCTAAATCATCTAATTGAAATTCTTCTTTGTCGGGAAACAATTCTGGATAATAACCTAATGCTAAAGAATTTGCTTTAATGTTAATCATGCCTGTTCGATTTATGCCTAATATCTCTCCATTTTCACTTTTAATTATTACTTTGGCATGGGGAAGAATTTGACCACTGGTATTATTTCCTGCCAAAAAAACTTCGGGTTTCAAAGTCGCAATTTGAGATGCAGTTTCTGTCATTCCATAAGTAGGTGCTAAACGAATCCCGTAATTTCTCGATGTTTCTAAAAGTTCTAACCAAGCTGGGGCACCACCTAAAAGTGTTGTTTGAAAGCAAGATAACCAAGTAGTTAAATCAGGTTTTTGTAGTAAGCGTTGTAATTGAGTTGGAACCAAAGATATAAAAAACTCTGCTGGTTCAATATCATAGTTTTTACCATTTTCTAGTAATTTTAAACTAGAAATAACCAATTTACCACCACTGGTAAAAGAACGCATAAATTGCATTAATCCGCTCACATGATAAAGTGGTAAAATACAAAATGAGTTGATTTTTTCTAGATAAAAATATTGCCGAAATCCTCTTACTGATGCCATTAAAGTTTCCCAAGTGTGCATGGCAAAACGGATTTTTCCCGATGAACCACCTGTGGGAATCATGATTAAAGATGATGGATTATTAGGAATAGATAATATAGCTTCCTTTGGCGTTTTTATATAGTCAATTTCTGCTACATCTCCCCAAATTATATCCGGTTTTACTAAATTAAAAACCTGTTCCCACTCAGCTTTTACCCAATCTGGATTACATAAAAAAACATGGCAATTAGCAGCAGTCGCAGCAATGAAACTGGCGAGTAATTTTATTGGTTGTCGTTCAGCAATGACAATTTTTAATGGTGTTTTTAAGTTGGCGTTTTGACAAAGGTTTGAATATAATTGTTGAGTCATTAAATTAAATTCACGGCTATCATAACCAATTAACCAATTATCATTAGCACGTTTTTCTAAATAGATTAAAGGTGTTTCCATAAAGCTGCTAACCATGTTTTTTCATCTTCCTTAAACCAGTGATTAATGCCAAAACCTAAAGCGCGATTTGTTAGAGAAATTTGCGTTGCTAATTTTAATGCTGCTTGTCTACCAATAGTAGTTTCAAATACCGAAGAAAAGACTACATCTAAGTTATTTTCTTGGCAAAATTCACGCAGAAGAAATGGCGAACCAGCAATACAAGGTTTAATCACAAAAATTCCCTGCCAACCAAGTTGATAACAAGCTTTTAATTGAGCAATTGTAGCTACTGATTCATCTAATGCTAAAGGTGTAGAGGATTTTTTACTTAACTCTAACATCGCCTTTTCTTCACCTACCGCTAACGGTTGTTCTAGGAATTCAATTTGCCAAGGATCACAAATTTTTAACCACTTGGTTGCTGTTTCCCAAGTTAGTCCACCATTAGCATCTAGTCTTAGCTTTGCTTCATTAGGTAAAGCTTGAATTAGCTTTTTGAAAATGTCTATTTCAGCGGCTATTGGTAAAACACCTATTTTCCATTTAAAGGTGCGATATCCTTGCTGCCAAAGTTTTTCCCATGTATGTAAAGCTGCTTCACCACTAGGTAATAAACCACTAAAATTGAAGTTTAACGTTACTTTTTGAGGATGTTTGATTGCTTGCCAAGCTGACTCGAAACCGAACTGACAAGCTGGTAATTGATCGGGAATTGAAAAAATGGTTTCTCTGGTAATTTCCTTCCCTAGTTGGGAACAAAAATCTAAAGCTGCGGCTAAAGTTTCTGAACCAAACCAGGGCAGGGGGGCAATTTCTCCCCAACCAACTGCGCCTGTTTCATCAATTAATTGCAGGATGATTCCCTCTCTAGTTTTCCAGTTACCATGACTGGTAGAGAGCGATCGCACAAAGGAGCGCTGATAGGGACGAAATTGCAATTGATAAACCATTAAAAACCCGGGATTACAAACCCTAAACCTAACAATAAACCACTCCAAAAATGAGTAGTTACTGCAATAAATTTACAGTTACTCACCTTTTCTGGTTGATTGTGAAATTCAGCAACATGGCGAAATAATTTCACAGCAAATGGTAAACTAATAAAAATCAGTAAAGTCCAAATTGGAAAAATTTGCCCGACTACAAAGATGATAGTTAGTGCATAAATGCTACCCCCAAACCAAGGTAATAATTGCGAGGCTTTAGTAGTACCAAGTCTGACAATTGGCGATCGCTTTCCAGCAGCTATATCATCTGCAACTTGATGAAAGTGGGAGCAAAATAAAATTAAACTAGTGGTAATTCCCACAATTACCGAAACTGCTATACTAGTCAGAGAAAAGCTTTGAGTTTGGCTATAGTAAGCTGCGGCTATTGCTAAAGGGCCAAAACAAATAAAACAAATAATTTCTCCTAAACCTTGGTATCCTAAACGAAAAGGTGGCCCTTGGTAAGTGTAACCTAAAAAACAGCAAAGAATGACTATGCCAATTACAGTTAAGTCACGTTGTAGCCAAGCGATCGCTAATATTCCCAAAATCCCCAAAGCTAAAAATAGATTCCCCAGCCAAAAAATCAACAATTTATTACCTGTTAAATTCACTAGAGAATGAGCTTTATTTTCATCCACGCCTGTTTCTGAATCAAAAACATCATTACTGAGATTAATCCAGGCTACAATTAAAATTGCTGATATTAAAAAAGTGGCAAATATTCCCGCATGAATTATTTTTCTTTCGGCAAAAGCTACAGCTGTACCTACCCAAATCGGGATAATGGCAACGCTATACATAGGTGGTTTAATTGCAGCGTACCACAACTTACTGTTTGTCAGCTTGATCGAATTGCTAGTCATCAGACACAATCAATTTAAGTTTCACAAGTTTAATCATTTTATGATTTTAATGGAGCAATGGTACACTCAATTTGGAGCGTTTACCATGCAAGAATCAGCAAAATGCCTCCCGCCCAGCGATGCTGGCAACTTGAGGCAGAGTGCTAACTTACTAGAGATATGCTCATGAATCCGGTTTTGGCAACCAAACTTTAAAAAAATTTGCGATCTTTTTTATCCATGCCAGTCACACCCCATCATGCAAATCTGATTCAGGATTGTCAGGAACTAAATCAGTTTCTTTCTGCTTGTAAACAAACGTTAAGTGAAAAAAGACCATCCAAAATTGTCAGTATTTCCTGGGAAGCAAAATCAATCGATCCTCTAGCCGTATTGGATAAAATTTGTCAACCAGATGAAATACATTTTTATGGGGAAAAAGTGAAACAAGGAGAAGCGATCGCTGCTTTTGGCACAGCCGTCAAATTTAAAGTAGAGGGAAGTAATCGCTTTTCCCAAGTGCAACAATTTATCGAATCATGCCTCGCCAATACCACTGCTATTGGAGCCTTAGATCTACCATTTTCCGGCCCCCATTTTTTCTGTAACTTTACCTTTTTTGATGAAGATAATCACAGCGATTCTCCATTTCCATCAGCAATGGTATTTCTCCCGAAATGGCAAATTTCTTGTCAAAAAAATCGCTGCATAATTATCAACAATATTCTCATAGATCGAAGTATAAACATAGAAAACACCTGTGAAAATATATGGCAAAAATACCAGGAAATTAACCTAACCAGAAATCTTAAAATTCCCGATTTACATGAGTATAAATTTACATTGGAAACCCAGGATGTTACCGATAAAAGTAACTTCTATTTATCAGTATTATCAGCATTAGAATTAATTCAGCAGAATCAGATTAGCAAAATTGTCTTGGCTCATGCGATCGATGTAAAAGCACCCAGACCTTTTAATTGTATCCGTTCCTTACATAACTTGCGGCAAAAATATCCTGACTGCCAAGTATTTTCCCTCAGTAATGGCAAAGGTAAAAGCTTCATTGGTGCTAGTCCCGAAAGACTAATTAAAATTCAAAATCAAGAATTAGAAACAGATGCTTTAGCCGGATCAGCACCCAGAGGTAAAACTTCCATAGAAGACGCTTACTTTGCCGAAAAATTACTCACTAGCCAAAAAGACAGATCCGAACATCAAATTGTCAGTGACTTCATATTTGAACGCTTATCAAATTTGGGTTTAACACCGCAAAAACTGCCCATTCCTAGCTTATTAAAATTATCCAACATTCAGCATTTATGGACACCAATTCGGGGTAAAATACCCATAGGAATACATCCTTTAGAAATCCTAGCTGAACTGCATCCTACTCCCGCCGTTGCTGGCGATCCTAGAGGCATCGCCCTCAAACAAATTCGCCATTATGAAAACTTTAACCGTTCCGTTTATGCAGCACCATTAGGCTGGATAGATCACCAAGGAAACAGCGAATTTATAGTAGGAATTCGTTCCGCCTTAATCGAAAGCGATCGCGCCAGACTTTGGGCAGGTGCAGGAATTGTAGCAGGTTCTGATCCAGAAAAAGAACTGGCAGAAATCCAACTAAAACTCCAAGCCCTTCTCAAAGCCTTAATTTAAAAACTCTCTTCTTTCTTTCTCTGTGTCCTCTGCGTCTGTAGCGGTTCATTAATTATTTCCATGTCCTTAGACTTTCGTAACACCAACACACTCTGGGCTTCCATCATTACCGAAACCTTAAAACGTCTCGGATTAACCACAGCAATTATTTGTCCAGGGTCACGTTCTACCCCTTTAACAATCACCTTCGCCCAAGAAAAACAAATAGAAACCATCCCTGTATTAGATGAAAGATCGGCAGCATTTTTTGCTTTAGGGATTGCCAAAAAAACCAATTTACCAGTAGCCTTAATTTGCACTTCTGGCACTGCTGGCGCTAACTTTTATCCCGCAGTAATAGAAGCTAAAGAAAGCCGCATACCCCTATTAATTTTCACCGCAGATCGCCCTGCCGAATTGCGAGATTGCCATTCTGGACAAACTATAGATCAAGTAAAAATGTATGGCAATTATCCCAACTGGCAAACAGAATTAGCCACCCCTTCCTTAGAAATAGGCATCCTCAATTACTTACGACAAACTATGATCTATGGGTGGGAGCGATCGCTCTTTCCCACCCCAGGCCCCATTCATTTTAACATTCCATTTCGTGACCCCCTCGCCCCCATTCCCGACCATAATAGTGATTACTTAAAATCCCCAATTCCCCTAGAAAACTTCTTCGATTCCATCAATAAAAACCAGCCAGAATTACCAAATTATCCTGCATATTCTATCCAGGATAATTTACAAGAATGGCGAAAATATCAACGAGGAATTATCGTTTGTGGTACTGCCAGTCCCCCATTCCCAGAAAAATATTGTCAGGCAATTTCTCACCTTTCCCAAACCTTAAAATGGCCTGTTCTTGGCGAAGGACTATCGCCACTAAGAAACTATAATCAACTGAATCCCTATTTAATTTGCACTTATGATTTAATCCTGCGAAATCAACAAATTACCGAACAACTTACACCAGAAATCGTCATTCAAATCGGAGATTTACCCACCAGCAAAGAACTGCGAACTTGGCTAGAAACAACTCAACCAAAAAGATGGATAATTGACCCCAGTCATCACAACTTTGACCCCTTGCATGGGAAAACAACTCATTTACGTATCTCAATTGAACAATTAACTAATCATTGGCAATTAGAAGAAAATATTAATAGTAAATATTTGCAAATTTGGTGTGATATTGAAGCAAAAACTAGACAAAATATTAACCAAGACATGACAGCGACAGAAAATTTATTTGAAAGCAAAACTGCTTGGTTAATTTCCCAAACTTTACCACCAGAAACTCCCATATTTATTGCCAATAGTATGCCTGTGCGAGATGTGGAATTTTTCTGGCAACCAAATAACTTGCGTATTCAACCTTTTTTTAATCGGGGTGCAAATGGCATTGATGGCACTTTATCCACTGCTTTAGGTATTGCTCATCGACAAAAAAGTAGTGTGATGCTAACA
>JBAVZX010000433.1:0-3932 GCA_049589015.1 Phormidium sp.
TCTTAAGACAGCGTAAATTTACTAATATTCAAATACATCCTGCGATTGGAACAGCCATCACATAAATATACCTAAGATTAAAACTTTCATAACTAGCTATGAATCAATACTTAGGCTTATATCGATACCTAAATGTTTGCTACAGACCCTTGGGATGGGCAGGTTTTGACTTCAATTTTATCCCTCTTGTATTCCAACTCTTTGGCTAAACCCGCCCCTACAGATTTGGATCAATCATTTGGGTAAAAGATATTGGGGAGCATCACCAGTGTCATAATATCCAGCCACATTAACTACCATGATGTATATCAAAAATGAACTTTGTTCTGGTAAAACTATTGAACGGAAATTTAGCAACATTTTAGCACTCAAAGCTTTTGGCGAAAAGTTTTGGATTTTTCTGGCTTTTCTCAGTTTGACAGCAGTAACAATTGCTGCGGTTTTTTGGATTTTTGCTCATCCTTATGGTACTAATTGGGATGAAGCTCGATACATTAATCGCATCTACAGAGATGTGGCTTTTTTTCAGCAAGGCGGCATTGGTGAATTTCTCAAAGGCGTAATTAATGAAGATAGAAGTAGACCTCCAGCTTATCGATTAATTGTCTTACCTTTTAACTTATTATTTGGAATTAATCCCACAACAATGCGCTTGGTTTCCCTGGCATCTTTGTGGGTGACTTTAGGATTTATTTACCTAGCTGGTAAAAGAATTGCAGGTGAAATATCGGGAGCATTCGCCGCAATTTTTTTGGCAATTTGTCCGATTATTATCGCTGGCAATATGCGCTTTTATGTAGACTATCCACTACAATTAGCAATTGCCGCTATGCTATATTTTCTCGTGCTAGATTGGGACAGGGAAGCAGAGAGAAAAATTAGTTGGATTGGTTTTGGGATTGCTTTAGGTTTGGGAGGATTAGCTAAACCACCTATTTTATTTATTGCGCTGCCAATGATAGCAGTAACACTATTTTTAAATTGGCGCAAAATTATCATTAGACCTAATTTAGGTTGGATGATTAAAGGCTCGGCATTGTCTCTAATCATCATGTTACCCTGGTGGATTTTTAACTTCAAGCCAGCCATTGCTAAAGCCTTCCTTTCTGGTAAATTTGTCCGCCATTCATTAGGAGAAAAAGGTTCTTTGGTGACGTTTGGGAAATGGTTATTTGTCTTTTCTCAATCATTGCTTGGTTCAGCTTTGACTCTGTTATTTTTGGCAATTATCGCTACTTTTATGATCAAATTGTTGAACAAAAAACTGCAAATTAATGCGGTAACAGCTGGAGCGATCGCAGTTTGTTTAGCTGGCAGTTTACCCATGCTCATGCTGTCAGCAATGGGAACTAATCAAAATGCGCGTTTAATTTCACCCTCATTGATTACTTTAGCAGTAGCAATTGGTGCGATCGCCGCCTTAACCGGATGGACAACTAACAAATTGTTAGCTGGTATTGCCACAATTCTCATCTGTTTTCAACTCACAGTAATGATCTCACCAACCCCAGGAGAAATTAAATATCAAACAGGCGATACAGCATCTCAACAATTACTTTGGGGCAATTATACCAATACCATGAAACGCCGCGAACAATGGGATTGGTCTCCCGTCAGAAAAATTGTCAACCAACAACAAATTACCAATCCTTTAATTACTTACTTGGGTAACTATGGCACTTTCAATCCCCCACAAATTGCCCTACCTTGGGTAAAAGAAAATGAACCAGTAAATGTAGCTTGGCTTTGGCAATACACCTTCGGAGAAATCAACTGGAATCAAGTACTCACAGCAGCTAAATCTAGCAATGTAGTCATCACTGCACCACAACTAATTGGAGGGAAAGCAGACAAACAACATTTAGACAATCAACACAATACTGAATTTGTCAAGCGGCTAGAAAAAATGCCAGAATTTTCTCCCCCAATTAAACTTATGATGGGACGATATCAACCTGTGGAAGTCTTCTTATTCATCAACAAAAAAGCTGATCCCACCAAATTACCAGCAGAAGTTCGCCGCTTAGATATCTTTTAAAATAGTCACTGGTTATTAGTCATTAGTCAGAAGCCAGATCCAAATCACCCATGACTAATGACTAACCTGATAACTTTTTACCACTCTGCCAAAACCTCTTAATTGTTGATAATAACCTTGACAAACTTCATCTCCTCGATCGGAAAGTTGATCGATCGCAATACCATTGCGTCCCAACTTTTCTCCAGAACTGTGAATATAACATCCATTTCCTAAATAAAGTCCTACATGAGTCGCTTTTTCACTATTGCCAAAAAACACAAAATCTCCCGGTTGTAACTCAGCAAAAGTCACCTTTTCTAAAAAAGCCTCCTGTTGATAAGCATCTCTTGGTATCCAAATTCCCGAAGCCGCAAAAGCAGCTTGCATCAGTCCCGAACAATCATAATTTGGCCCTAATGTCCCACCCCAAAGGTAACAATTGGGTTGTTTCATGGCATTTTCGGTAAAAGCAACGATTTCCGGTAACTTGTTTTGGATTTCTTGGGGAGAAAGTGCGATCGCCTGATATCCTATTTCAGCCCTCTCCAACCACTTTAAATCATCCTTTAACAACCACCCCGGATAATTATCCTCCAGCAAACAAACCGAAACCGCCATTTCTGCTTCATTTGGCAAAACTTTCAGGTAACGTCCCAGTTTAGCCTGAGTTGCCAAACGATTACAGCTAGGAGAATCATATATATTGAGGTCTGTTTTGCAAATGTACTCAATTGATAGACTAAGGTTCATAACGCCTACTACCTTCAGGAGTGCTTCAGATATCAGAACTGGCTTTGCCTAAAATGTTTCTAGGTAAAGTTAAAAATCAACCATGAATAATTTACATCTAAAATCGAATGAGCTTTTTCCGCAAAGACGAAAAACTAGAAAGTCTGGGTAATCAGATTTTACAGGCAACTTGGGCAGAATTTCCCGAATTAGGCCACAACCAAGTAGCCATGACTTGGATTGTCTACGATCCCCCAGTAGTAGTAAATACTGGTGGGGCTTTGAATCCAGAAACTTTTTGGCAACACCAAGTTCGCGGATTTAACTATCGAGGATTCGATCGCATTTATCCCGCCAGCATCATCAAGCTATTTTACCTCGTCGCCGTTTACGAATGGATCGAAAAAGGCATGATCCAAACCTCCGCCGAGTTAGAAAGAGCCATCCGCGATATGATCATGGACTCCAGCAACGATGCCACCAGCTTAATTGTCGATGTCTTAACTGGCACCACCAGTGGCCCAGAACTCACAACAGGGCCTTTTGAAACTTGGAAATTACAGCGGAACATCGTTAACCGCTACTTTCATTCTCTCGGTTGGTCAGAATTAGAAATCATCAACGTCAACCAAAAAACCTGGTGCGATGGCCCCTACGGGCGCGAACGCCTGTTTGTGGGAGAATTGATGGAAAATCGCAATATGCTCACCACCAACGCCACCGCCCGCTTACTGCATAGCATTATTGGCGGAGTTGCCGTATCCTCCAGAGCATCCCAAGCAATGATGGCTTTAATGAAACGTAGTCTTAACCCAGCTGACTTAAACATGGACGACGAAAATCAAATCACAGGTTTTCTCGGTGGTGGACTCCCCCAAAACGCCCAAATTTGGTCAAAAGCTGGTTGGACAAGTCAAGTGCGTCATGATGCTGCGTACATTGAAATCCCTGACAAACCACCTTACTTGTTGATCGTCTTTACCGAAGGCAAACCCCACAGTAAGAACAAAGCCATTTTACCTTTCATCTCTCGGCAAGTACTTGCCGCCACAAGCAATCTTTAAGCTTCTGAAAACACCTTTTCCCTAATTACCCAAGTTGCTAGTTATGATAATTGAGACTAAAATTAGGTACGTTCTTGGGCTGTCTTCGCTCTTATCCCAATGGTAATAAGAGCGAAGAC
>JBAVZX010000434.1:0-3087 GCA_049589015.1 Phormidium sp.
ATATTATGTGGAAGCAGCCCTCTCTACAGGAGAGATGCAATTATTTGAATATCAGTTATTGAGAAAAGGCAAAAATTGTGATTTTGAAGCAAGAATTATCAGGAGTAAACCCGATCAAGTTTTGGCAATTATTCGCGATATAACAGAACGAAAAAGTGCTAACGAAAAACTAGCAAAAAGTGAAGATCGTTACCGCATTGTCTCGGAATTAATTTCCGATTTTGCCTACGCTGCGAAGATAGATCGTAACAGTAATTTTAAAACAGATTGGATGACGGGTGCAGTGAGTCGTATTACGGGATATAGCTGCCAAGAGATGGCAAATAGGGGAGGATGGCAAAGTTTAATTTATCCCGAAGATTTGCCCAATTATTTAGAAAGAATTCAAAAATTGTTGTGTTGGCAATCAGATATCAGCGAATATAGAATTATTACCAAAGAAGGTGAGATTCGGTGGTTGCGCGACTATAGGCAACCAGTTTATTGTGAAGATAAGGAGCGATCGCTAGTTGTTTATGGTGCAGCCCAAGATATTACGGAACGGAAACAAGCTGAAGAAGCACTGCGTCAACAAACAGAAAGAGAAAGACTGCTGGGAATGATTCATGAACGGATTCGGCAGTCTTTGAAAATTGATGAAATTTTAGGGCAAGCAGTAGCGGAAGTTCGCAGCTTTTTACAAATAGAAAGAGTTAGTATTTACCAGGTAAATGAAAATGGGGATGGAGAATTTGTTGTAGAATCAGTAGCAGCAAATTGTCGATCAATAATCGGTTTACCCTTCAGAGATGATTGTTTTAAAACTAAATATGTGGAAAAATATAAACAAGGGGGTATATCGGCTATAGATGATATTTACCAAGCGAATCTTACTACTTGTCACCGGGCAATATTAGAACAATTAGAAATTCGTGCCAATCTAATTGTTCCGATTGTATTTAACAATAAATTATGGGGTCTATTATGCGCTCATCATTGTACAGAAGCAAGACATTGGCAACCATTTGAAATTGAATCTTTGCAACAGTTATCGCTGAAAATTGCGATCGCGATCGCCCAATCAGAACTATATCAGCAAATTAAAAAACTCAACGAAGAACTGGAAATACAAGTCCAAGAACGCACGGCTGAATTACAAAAAGCCTTGGAAATTGAAGCATCTTTAAAGCGAATTACGGATAAAGTCCGCGATAGCTTAGATGAAAATCAAATCTTACAAACAGCAGTCAGAGAATTAGCCATTGGGTTAGGCATGAATTCCTGCAATGCTTCGGTGTACGATTTAGAGAAGGGTACGTCTACGATTTGTTTTGAGTACGTAATTTCGGGGCCACAATACAAAGGAAGAGTGGCACAAATGGCAAATTTTCCTGAATTGTACCACAATCAGTTATTAGAAAAACAGTACTTCCAATTTTGTTCAATTCCGATCAATCCTGAAAGAGGACGAGTAGCAATGTTAGCTTGTCCAATAGTAGATAATCAAGGAGTATTGGGGGATTTGTGGTTAGTTAATCACCATGATTATGGTTTTAGCGAACTAGAAATACGCTTAGTACAACAGGTAGCAAATCAATGTGCGATCGCCATTCGCCAAGCCAGACTTTACCAAGCAGCACAAGCCCAAGTAGAAGAACTAGCCAAACTTAATCAACTCAAAGATGACTTTTTAAGCGCCGTTTCTCATGAATTGCGAACCCCAATGACGAACATGAAAATGGCAATTCAAATGCTAAAAATTGCCCCACCAGGCGATCGCCAACAACGTTACTTACAAATTCTACAATCAGAATGTAACCGGGAAACTGAACTAATTAATGACTTACTAGACTTACAAAGATTAGAAGCCGCATCCTATCCTATTTCCCTAGAGGAAGCAATCAATATTCCCGAATGGCTACCGATAATTGTCGAACCATTTATTAGTCGTGTCCAAGAAAGAGGGCAAATTTTAGAAACAGAAATGGCGCTTGACATACCCGTACTAATTACCGATCGCGCAGGCTTAGGGCGAATAATTGCCGAACTCTTAAATAACGCTTGTAAATACACATTTTCTGGCGGCAAAATTATTCTCAATGTCTGCCAACAGGAAAATATTACACTAACCACAGAAACAGAAGCAAAGCCAAATGATTTAATATCTGAAAAGAGCGAAAATTCTGTTAGTAACATTATTTACTTTACTGTAAGTAACCAAGCAGAAATTCCCGCCGAAGAATTACCCAACGTATTTAAAAAGTTCTATCGCGTGCCAAAAGCCGACCTTTGGAAACAAGGCGGAACAGGCTTAGGACTTGCCTTAGTCAAAAAATTAGTCGAACAAATGCACGGCGATATTACAGTAGAAAGCACAGCAGGATGGACAACCTTTTCCGTCAAACTACCAACCAGATAAAAGTTCGTTGTAGCGACTTCAGTCGTACCCATCTCCGATAAATAACGACTGAAGTCAATACAACGAACCGAGTTTTTAATCTCTAGCCCCCAACATAAAATCAAGTTTGTTGTAGCGACTTCAGTCGTACCCATCTCCCCTGAAAACGACTGAAGTCGATACAACGAACCGAGTTTTTAATCTCTAGCACTCAACTTTCTTTCTCTAAGTTTGAGCAAAATTTCCGCGTGAACTTCGCGAGTAAGGGGATAAAAATAAGTTAAAATTAAACCAAAAATTAAAGCTATAGTTGGCAAAGGTCCGATCGCAAACCGAATCGCCAACAACACAGAATCTGGTTGAATGGGAAGAGGATTATTAGCTTTTGGTGTAATATATCCTGCCCAATCCAAACTTTGTAAAACTAGGAAAATTGCGATCGCTAAACAAACCTTTTGCAGCAACACCATAAAACTATAGTAAATTCCTTCTCGACGTTGCCCAGTTTTTAACTCATCTAACTCAATCACATCAGGTAACATTGACCAAGGAACTAAATAAGCAGTAGAAACCCCAACACCAGCCATTACTGCCAACACAAACATTAAAGGTACTTGATTTGGCTGTAAGAAAAATAAACCAGCTTGGGCAATAATCCATAAACCCATACCCATAAAATAAACGCCTCTTTTTCCCACTCGCTGACTAAC
>JBAVZX010000435.1:0-2156 GCA_049589015.1 Phormidium sp.
GTTATATATAACGTCTCTACAGAAACTAACTCAAATTTAGATAATCGATCGGTAACTTTTCCAGTTTAAGCTGGTATTTTCGGAATGCGATCGCTTTTTTCGTTAGGTACATCGATTTGATGTGCAATTACATCCCTTGTTGCCTTGTAAGCTTCACTAAGAGTCCGAAAAGATTCTTGGGAAATTTTTTCGTCAATTAAATCTGTAGCAGCTTGAGCAAATACTTTATCCAGTTCTTCCAGACCAACTTTTGCTGGTATTTGCTTTTCCTGTACTGATTTCATTAATCCAATAATAGTAGAAATATGGCGATCGGATTCATTTTTACGCCGTCTTTCTAGCCATCCTTTCACTTCCCAAAACCAAGAACCAACTAACAAAGTTACAGTTAAGATTAATGCTAAATAATCGGCATTTTCTTGAATAAAAGAAGGTTGATCTCGCTCAAAATATGCCAGCGAACCTGCATGAATAGGAATACCCGTTCCACCCGTCGTAGTCGGTCGAGTAATACTAGCAACTAAAGGGCGCACATCAGCAAATTCATTGGGAATATTATCAGCAATTTCTTGACGATGACTATCCAAAATTTCAGTAATTTGTCGCACAACTTCACTATCAACTTTCTCGCTAGCTAACAAAAGTCGTCGGACAGCAATTGTAGGCAAATTTACCTCTGGTATTGCCGGATTACTCCCCCGATACGCACCTTTGGGAATCTCCGCAGATTCAAATGCTGGATACTTAATTCGTAAAGCTGCACCCTGATCCAAAGGCAACAAACGTCCGTTATATTGTTGCACTAAATCGAGAATATTCTTATTACCTAGCCCCCGGACTCGAAACAGAGCATCCGCTTGATTTTGCCGAAAAGCCCGATCGGATTCTTTGCTGTTATTTCCTACAAAAATAAAGTCTTTCTCTTCCATTCCATAATGATTAGCAATTTGGAGAAAAGAATGATATTGCCCACCCCTTTGCCATAAAGCAATTCGCTTACCTTTAAGGTCAGCAAAATCCTTAATATCAGAATTTGCTTTAACTGCTAATTGAAAAGTATCAGGATATAAAAAAACTACAACACGAGCCGATCGTCCAGCCGGAATATCCGCTTGAGCAGTAGCTAATTGCGCCTCTCCTTTCTCCAACTTTTGGATATTTTCCTCTGTTCCTTTAGTTTCTACAACATCAATTTGGATCTGGGGATTTTTGGCTTCTACAACTCGCTCCAAAGCTTTACTAAGAATGTAGCTTTCGCCATCCTTGCTCCCAGCTACCAAAGTTAATCGATGTGTTTTAAAGTTACTTTCTAAGAAAAACCATCCGAAAGCACCAATTAAACCAATACTTAAACATCCCAAACCCAAGTAAATTAAATTATTTGCGGATATAAATTTGCTCCCCAAATTTCTCTGCATCTTACCGCACCTTTTTCCTCAAAATTTGCCAAATACAGATAATTTAGTATAATTTTAAGTTCTCAAAGCACTTTTTACCAGATCGCATTTCAAATCCATTCCTGACAGCAAGTGAACCAAGTCGTATATTTAAGCAGAAATTAGGCAAAAAAGGCAACACTTATGGCTAATTGGTTACACAGCACTTTACTCTGGATGGGGATAAAGGTTTGGAATAGTTGGCGGAAAAATTTTCCACATATAGAGCCTGATTTATATGGAATTAATCTGAACGGAGCTAACCTGAAAGGAGTCAATTTCAGCGGAGCAAATCTTGGCGCTGCTGGGTTATTCAGCGCCGATTTACAAGAAGCAGATTTGACAGGAGCATACTTAAATGGAGCTTGTTTAAATCGTGCCAATCTAAGTGAAGCCAACTTATCCGGGGCATTATTACGTGGCGCAGAACTCACCAGAGCTAACCTTACAGGCGCTAACCTCACCGGGGCATACCTCAGCAGAGCAGACCTTTCCACTGCATTGCTAAGGGTGGCGAACTTGGCAAAAGCCGACTTGACGGGGGCATTTTTGCGTGGTGCATACTTCACAGGTGCAAATCTCCGCGGCGCGTATCTCAGCAGAGCCGATTTTACAGGCGCTTATATGCGAGCGGCTAATTTGAGTGAAGCAGATTTAACTGCTGCTCTTTTCAGGGAAGCCGATTTAACTGCTGCTTTTTTAATCAGAACTCAAGCACTT
>JBAVZX010000436.1:0-3934 GCA_049589015.1 Phormidium sp.
GCATTAGGACGTGCTATTGCTCGAAATCCCCAAGTTTTTTTGATGGATGAACCTTTATCAAATTTAGATGCTAAATTAAGAGCAGAAACTCGCGCTCAAATTGTTAAATTACAAAGGCAATTGGGGACGACTACTATTTATGTGACTCACGATCAAACTGAAGCGATGACGATGGGCGATCGCATTGCGGTAATGAATCAAGGTCAATTACAACAATTAGCTAAACCTTTAGAATTATACAACAGTCCCGCTAATATGTTTGTGGCGCAATTTATTGGTTCCCCACCAATGAATTTTATCCCCGTACAATACCAAGGGCCACTGTTAATTAATCATCCCCAATTTCGCTTCACTTTACCCGAAATTTGGGAAACTGCTTTGCGAAAGTACGATCGCCAATCCCTAATTTTAGGCATTCGTCCTGAACATTTCAGTCTCAGCGTTCCCGCACCGGAAAATCTACAAGTAGAAGTAGATTTAGTGGAAGCGTTAGGAAATGAAACTTATTTATCAGTTCACTCGCTGGATGAAACTAAACCGAATTTTACCTTACAAGTGCGAGTTCCACCGGAAAAACAAGTAACTATTGGCGATAAAATATCCTTAGCGTTGTCAAGTAAAAAAATTCATTTGTTTGACTCACAAACCCAATTAGCCATATTTCCCCAAGATTAATAAATTTTTAATTTTCTTATTTAAAAGTTAAGATATGCTTTGATTGCATAAGTTTTCTTAATAATAAGAGACAATTAACTTCCGATGATTTACCTAAAAGCTGCTTACCATCAGCATCAGAGGTTTTTGTCTCATTGGAAAAGTCAACTAACTTTGCTATCAACACTAATTGAAAATATTTCTTAAATACTGTACTTTATAATCAGAAACAATATAAACAAACCTAACTCAAACAATGACCTTATCAGAACTAAAGCCGGGTAGTTTGGCGATCGTAGAAAGCGTACAACTCAGCCGTCATGGTCAAGGATTGGCTAAACGCTTAGAAGCAATGGGAATTACTCCTAACAGACCAATTCGAGTTTTACGTCAAGCTTGGTTTGGTGGGCCGTTGCATATTCGAGTTGGTTCAACTACGGAAATAGCTATTAGAAGAACCGAAGCGAAAATGGTATTAATTCAAACAACAGAAGCGACAAATTAAGCGGACACTTATTAAGTTCAGCTATTAGTAAATTACTAAGTTTGTGCAGGTGAAATTATGAACTGTCACTCAGGTGCTACTGCTGTAAACACCGCTAAAGCAGTAAAAAGAGTTGCGCTGATTGGAATGCCCAACACCGGAAAATCAACTTTGTTTAATCGGTTGACAGGTGCAACGGCATTTGTGGGAAATTGGCCCGGAGTGACAGTAGATTTATTACAAGCTAATATCAATATTAATCAAGAAACTGTAGAGTTCGTAGATTTACCAGGAATTTACGATCTCAACGGTTTTTCTGAGGATGAAAAAGTAGTTAACCACTTTTTAGAGAACTTTGGCGTTAACTTGGTTGTGGTAGTTTTAAATGCTGCCCAAATTGACAGGCAAATTCGCTTAGCGTTGCAAGTTAAAGCTTTAGGTTTGCCAGCAATGATCATCCTCAATATGGCAGATGAAGCCAAACATTACGGAGTAGAAATTCAAGTAAATGAATTATCAAAACGCTTAGAATTACCAGTCTTTCTGATGACTGCTAAATATGGCAGAGGATACGAAAGAGCATATCGAGGAATTTGCCAACAATTAGCAGAAAGCGTTACTACTAATAAAATTAATAATCTGAATACTTCTTTAGCAGAACAGGTGGATATTTCGGTTGAAGAGATCGAAAATATTCTCACAGGTGCGGTACAAATGCCTTCGCAGATGGCAGTTAATATTACTCAGCAGATCGATCGCTTTTTACTCCACCCAATCTTAGGTTTACCTTTATTCTTTGCGGGAATGTTCGTGGTGTTTTGGGTAGTCTGGAATGTGGGATTACCCTCCCAAGACATCATGGATCAAATCACAACTTGGTTACAAACTAATCTGATTGAACCATTAGTTAGTCCCTTACCTAAATTAGCCCAAGATTTTCTGGTTAATGGACTTTGGGGCGGATTAGCAACTGTGGCTTCTTTTGTGCCATTAATTGTGTTGTTTTTCATGATTATGGCAGTTTTAGAAGATAGCGGTTATTTATCTCGTTCTGCCTATTTAATGGATGCTTTCATGGCAAAATTAGGGCTGGATGGGCGCAGTTTTGTCATGCAAATGATGGGTTTTGGCTGCAATGTTCCGGCTTTAATGGGAACAAGAGTCATGCGTTCTCAATCGCTGCGACTATTAACAATGTTAATCATTCCCTTTTCGTTATGTGCAGCGAGATTGCAAGTTTTCGTATTTATTATTGCGGCAGTTGTTCCCAATGGTAACGGTGCTTTAGTATTATTTTCCTTGTATATCCTCAGTTTTGTAGCTGCCATAGTTACCGCTGCACTTTTCCAAGGGTTATTTAAAAATGAAGAACCTTTTGTATTAGAATTACCTCCTTACCGAGTCCCAACTTTAAAGCACGTTTTATTCAGAGGTTGGGGAGAAGTAAAAGAGTTTTTGACTAGGGCTTCTGGTTTTATTACTTTAGGTTGTGTCGCCGTTTGGGTAGTAACTAATTTGCCTCCAGGTGCAACAGGATTAGATACAATTGGTGGACAAATCGGGCAATTTTTAAGTCCAATTATGGAACCAATTGGCATTAATCCCTATTTAACTTTAGCTTTACTCTTTGGCGTGATTGCTAAAGAAGTTGTGGTAGGTTCTTTGGCGGTAATTTACGCTTTGGGTGAAGATGCGGTAACTAGCCAAATTGCCGGATCAGTTACCTTTATTCAAGCCTATAGTTTCTGTATTTTCTGTTTACTTTACACTCCCTGCTTAGTCACAACAGCGACATTATTTAATGAAGCTAAAACTTGGAAATTCACTTTATTTGCTTTAGCTTATTCTTTGGGTTTCGCTTGGCTGGCTAGCTTCATTTTCTACCAAAGTGCTTTAGCTTTAGGTTGGAAATAATCGGATTTTGGATTTTAATATTTTGGATTTCAATGGCGCTTGCTTATGCAGATGTTTCAATTTCCTTCGCTGGAGGTTCGGAAGTCGCCAAACCGGGGAAAGCGATCGCCAAAACCACAATTAAAACCAGTTTTGAACTTTACGAAAAAGGCAAAGATGCCGCAGCAGAAGCCGTAGAAGTTTGGCAAGATTTAGTAGCAGGAGTACAAGCCGAATTAGCCGCCGAAAAACAGATAGACTCGAGCGATCGAACTAGTAATTCTTCACTTCCATAATTAGCAATAAAAAGTTGGCAGAAGCTAGAATAAAAAATATATAGGTTTGTAGGGTGTGTCAGACTTTAAACTTTCAATTTATGCAAGGTTTTCTTGTCTTTTCACCCTACTAGTGTCCTGAGAAATAAGTTAGCCAGTAGTTATGCCAAAAAACTAGCCAATAGTCCGATTTAAGTTACCACATTACAAAAGTAACGTTTGAATTACCGTTAACTCGACCACCTATTCCCCTAACGTTGCAACGACCATCCCACGTCTCACTAAAAGCCGGATTTACTTGACTCACTGTTGATCCATCGAATTGACCTCCTACATCAATTGTAATATTACCGCTCGTTTGATTGACTTGTCTCCCTGACCATCTACCTGTTTGAGGAACTTGTGAAATAGTTAAAACTCCTCGATTCACGGGTAATCCGTTAATCATTGTTATCCAATTCAAGGTTCTCCCCTGACGGATAAATGTAGAACAAGCAGCTTCAGGAACTTGGGCGGAACTAGACAAAGCTGAACCGAGAAAAGCTGATAGAAAGAGAAAAGCCAATCCAGTTTTTTGAGAATACTTTAACATTTTTCATCAATGAATTTGTATGAATATGTATTATAT
>JBAVZX010000437.1:0-2075 GCA_049589015.1 Phormidium sp.
CCTTTGGGCATACTGGCAACACAAACTACGATATCGGATAGGGGTAGGGCTTCTTCTAATCCGATGATTTTGCCGCGACCTAGTTCTTCTTGTAAGGATTGTAAGCGATCGCGATCGCGTGCAATCAACAACATCTCTGCCACATCAGTTCGCTCATTTAGCCAGCGGCAAATTGCACTACCAATATCACCTGTTGCCCCACAAATTGCTACTGTCGCCTTCGATAGTTCAATCCCCAATTCTTTCGAGGCTTCTTCTACTTGGCGACAAATAATGTAAGCTGTATGGGTATTGCCTGTAGTAAAACGCTCAAATTCTAATTTTATATTGCGAACTTGACTGATTTGGTTGAGATTGAAATTTTCAAAAATAATCGAAGAAAAACCACCTAAAGCAGTAATGTTAATCCCATGCTTTTGGGCATGAGCCATTGCATTTACAATTTTGCGTGTTGCTGCTTTAATCCTTCTATTTGCCAACATTTCTGGCAAAAAGCACGATTCTACATATTGACCTTTAATTTCTTGACCTGTAATGCTGGTGACTGTAATTTCATCAACAATCTGGGGTGGAGCAGAACACCAAAAATCCAAGCCTTGATCGGCATATTCTGGGTAGCCCAAATCTCTGGCGACTAATTGGGCGTGTTCTAAACTGGTAAGGTGACCAATGAGACCAAACATGAATTGTTTTAAACAGACCTGTTATTTAGGCTGAAGTAGAGGTTAAAACGAAATAAATTTATTCGCAGTTAAAAAATACTACACAAAATTGCCGATTAGAAGAATTACTGGCTAATCGGCATTAGTATTGATTTTGCCTGCTTTTCCTATTAGCACGGGTTTTTTTGAGAGCTTTTAGGATATTTTGTGGCATTGATTAAGCAGCTACCAGTCCGTAAGCTGACATCCGCATAATCTCGCCAGTGGTGAAGCCAATATTACTTAAAGCTTCGCCGTAGGCGATCATGAAATCTTCAACCAAAGCTTCTTTTTCCATTGCCAAAACATGGGCATCATTTGCGACTTTATTGAGCATTTGCCAAACTATGGGTAAGTTTTGCCGATTTGCTGCTTCTAATTCAGCTTTTGCAGTGGCAAGATTTGCTTTGAGCCAAACTTCGCCAAAGTTGAGGTGTAAATATTCGTCTTTGACGACACCTTCGGTAATTTTGCGGGCAAAGTCGTCAGCTACGGGGATGTAGATATTGTAAGCAGCGATCGCAAAACACTCAATAATTAGAGATTGAATCAGCAAACAAGTAACCACTTGGCCTTCGGCGAGTGCATCTTGGAAATTTTGATGCAGTTTGGCGAAGAACTCACGGGCAAACTCCATGTCCGGTGTCACGTCGAGATTGCGACCACAAGCTTCAAATCCTTTCTTGTGGCGACCTTCCATTTTGGAAAGCTTAATTAACTCTTCCTCGTGTTCCGGTAGCAGTTTAGCCAGTTGAATGTAGTTTTCGTAGGCTTCTTGTTCCCCTTCAATCACGATCGCATTAATGCGGCTGTAAGCGTCTTTGTATTTCTCGCTGTGGAAGTCTAGTGCTGCACTGGCTTTAAGCTGCTGCATAAGTAACTTGTCTCCTCAACGTTATTGGGTAGATATGGTAGATTTTCGTCGATCCGAAATCGACAAGGGGCTGAGATTTAGGGCAATAAAACCTACCCTGCAATATTAGATACAATTTACCAGAATCACCAGAAATCACTGATTTTTCTCGCCAAGTCATCTCATTCGACTTACTTTATCATTAACTGTAATCAGCCAGACTGATATCTAGCCTGAGCATGATCACTGGAGTTAATACCTAGTCTGTTATTGTAGGCAACTATTCAGTTATTTGCTCAATGTTCAGAAAATCGATACCTAAAAGAAGTTTCTATACTTACTTCACTTATGAATCAACCTCATTCTCCGCCAGCTGTTACACCCCTTTTCGCTCGCTTGCTCCTGTCATGGTTAAATCCGGCTTTGCTGGTGTTTGGGGCAATCATCGTCTTACTGCCCTTGCTGGTGGTTGTTTCCACCTCCTTTGCTCCTCCTGGGACTGTTTCTAGTAGCGGCTTGCC
>JBAVZX010000438.1:0-10722 GCA_049589015.1 Phormidium sp.
AGCCAATTGTTCCACCAGCTACACTGCTTAAAGCTAATTCTCCACCTCGAATTCTGGCAAAACCAAAATCCACCAAGTAAGCATTTAATTGCTCATCTACCAAAATATTTTCTGGCTTAATATCTCGGTGGATAACTGGTGGAGTGCGCTGTTGCAAGTAAACCAAAATTTCCAAGACAGAAATTGCAATTTGCTGGATTTCTTCTAAAGTAAAACTGTATCTTTCCGCTAAAGATGGCGCTTTTTTATACTCTTGGACTAAACAAAACCCGGATGGCGTTTCAAAAGAGTTTAAATAACGCGGAATGCGGGGATGATACAGCTGTTGTAAAACTTCAATTTCTCTTTGGTAAACTTTAAAGCCAGACCAGTCAGCACCAGAATTGGCAAAACGGAATTCTTTAATTACCACCTGTTGTTCTGAATTCAAGACATTAACCAAATAGGTAATACGTCCTGCTTCCCGGTTAAGTCCTAGTTGTTGGACAACCTCATAGCCTTGGCTGGAGAAGTTCGGATAATTGCTCATAATTTCTCCCCGCAAGAGATTTGTGCAGCGTCGTGGGATTTAGCTTGCTGGAAAGATCGTAACCGTTGTGGAGAATTTTGTCACAGGTTGGTAATTTTGTAACAAAACATAATTAATTATTGTGAGTAACGCAATTCACACCAGGTCTACCAAGCATTACCAATCATGGTAAAACCTGACCAAAAAAACGGATGTTTGAAATTGCGATTTCCCAAAGCTACTAATGAAGGTGGTAAAGTTACACCAGTGCCTAAATTAGGCCCAAGTAATTTCCCTTTTTCTAACCGCACTTCTCCCCGTAACATTGCTGTTTGTGCTTGTCGCAAAGCTTCGCTTCTGGTGGGTGCAGTTTTCAAGTAACGGTAAAATTCGCTCATTAAAGCCAAAGTTCCCACGTCGCTAACATTCCACAAACTAGCTAATGCTGATTTAGTTCCACTTTGAATTGCTAATCCCGCAAATCCCATTTCGGCATCTTTGTTACCAATTGCGGTGCGACAAGCACTTAAAACTAACAAATCTACTGATGGGTTGTTCCACTGTAGTTGGCGCATTTTATCTAATGTTAATCTGCTGTCCCAAAATTGAATGAAAGAATTTGCTGGTGCGCCGGAGTTGAATTGAGCGTGGGTAGCTAAGTGTACAATACTAAAGGGTTGGGTGGCACGTTGCGATCGCAAATTATTGATCGTAAACTCCTGATTTAAAAAATGTTTACGTTGTTGCGAAACATTAGGCACGATCGTAGATAATTCTACAGGAACCGCAATTAAAGGAGGTAACTCCTTAAACTGAGATGCTCCCATAGCTAAAACAGGTGAATTTTTCAGACTGCGATGATTCAAATCAGTCATATTAAAAGCCGGAATTAGCCCAACACTATACTTTTCCACCAAAAACCTTTGCCCATCATGTAAACTTGCTAATGGCAGACTGCGTAAAGTAGGCCCCATACAAAAAATCAACGAATCAATCCGATTATTTTTCAGTTCCGTTTCTAAAGGAGTAATTATCCATTGATACAGCCTTCTTGCCGCAGGTAAGTAACTAGTAGTACCAATTTTGGTAATATCCGTAACTTCCTGCACCAATTCTCTAGCTGTCTTAACCAAAATTTCCTGAGTCGCCGCTGGTACACTTTTCCGAATTGGCGCTCTTTGTGGCAAAACTAAAACTAACTCCAGTTTTTTTGGCGTTGGTACTGCATAAATCAAAGCAGTTCTTTTCCCGGTTTGACTCGCCAACCTCCCTAAAGTAGCCGATATTTGTTGCGCCTTCAGCGAAGATTGCGAAAGGTCAGCCTTAAAATAAGTTTCATAATCACTTTCCCAACTGTTTTCGATTGCATTAACAGTCTCAATGGGGTTTAAATTTTGAATCCGTTCTCCCAGCGCCGGAGGATTAGCTTTAGTTGCACTAATCAAAGTTACATTGGTAACAGTTACAGTTCTGTTTTCCCGTACTGTAGCAACACCCTGTTGATCGTTAATAAAGGTGCTACTCAGCGCCAGCACCAATCCAGTAACGAATATGAAAAATG
This sequence comes from Phormidium sp., assembly GCA_049589015.1. GTDB lineage: Bacteria > Cyanobacteriota > Cyanobacteriia > Cyanobacteriales > Aerosakkonemataceae > Floridanema. The sequence continues at coordinate 2,070 of JBAVZX010000438.1, forward strand.
ATGGGATTTTCATAGTAACAACTCACCACCAATTTAAACTACAATTATATTAAATTTTCCGCCTTATCATCTGTCGGAGGTAATACTTGCAACAGTTTTATCCAAATATATTACCGAAAATTTCATAAACTAAGATGTTTTGCATTTTTCGGTAAAATTAATCATCTGCAAATATGTTACTCTCTTTCCAACACTTAAGCACATTTCCCAATTTCATCCTGAACCACCAATAAGATGCTGAAAAACAATCATAGAGAAGCCTATTCTCAACACTGTCATTTAGTGAATCGTCATTCCTTAGTGTCCCTTTGTTAGCAAAGTACTTCTCCGATTTGTCAAATTTGATTAAAAACACTTAACCGTCAAGTTGTAGTTAATTAACTATGAATAGAGTCCTATTAGATATTCAAGCAACTCGTCCTATGTTAGGCGACTTGCTAGACAACCGCTATCAAGTAGTTCAAGTTCTCAGTGCTGGCGCTTTTGGCAGAACATATATTGCCGAAGATACTTTATTACCCTGTTCGCCAAAAAGAATTATTAGGCATTTAAAACCCTCGGCAAACTATGCTCATTTATTAGTATTTATTCAACAGCTTTTTGGCAATGAAAGCAAAAGTTTAGAAACATTGGGCCAGCACGACCAAATTCCCGAACTCCTGGCTTTTTTTGCAGATGACCAAGGATTTTATTTAGTCCAAGAACTTTTTGCTGGACAGCTACTGAGTAACCTAGTAACTAGTAACCAAAATCGTAGCAAATATTGGACTGAAACCCAAGTTATTCAGTTACTAAGAGAAGTTTTGCATATCCTTGATTTCATTCATACTCAAGGTATCATCCATTGTGACATTAAGCCAAATAACTTAATTAAACGTGCTGAAAACGGCAAAATATGTTTACTGGATTTTGGCGCAGTTCAACCAATTTACCGACCCGAAACTAATCCAAATCAAAAACAAATAAACTTTAACATTCAACCAGCAGGATACATCCCAGCAGAACAGCTTGCATATCAACCCCGACCAAATAGCGACATTTATGCACTGGGAATGATTGCCATTCAAGCATTAACAGGAATACATCCCACCCAATTAAAAATTGACCCAGATAGTCAGGAAATTAGCTGGCAACACTTAGCTTATGTCAGCGATGAATTAGCTAGTATTTTAAATAAAATGGTGTGCTACTCTTATCAAGAACGCTACCAAACTGCCGCCGAAGTTTTACAAACCCTTGATAAATTAGTTAATCTAGAAACTTTACCCATTACTCCTCAAGAATTAACTTTTTCCGCTTCTCCCATAGAAGATTTAGAAAATGTTCTAGACTTTCCTGAAAACTGCTTAGAAGAAATTAAAGCTTCTCTTAATCAGACAACAGACAAGATTATTAATGCCATCAATCTTCAGCAACGTCGATTTTTTAAATTACCTGGAATATCGCCTTTAATAGTAGTATTTGTAATCGGCACAAGCATCAATTCTTTGTTAATAGCATCGGGAGTTTTTTATATTATTCAACCTGACCCAGCACAGATACGACAAATGGAACAAATGGTTCAAGAACCTTTACAGCAAATTAGTAAAAAAGTTTGCCAAATTCCTTTTATTTGCTTTTGGTTAGCTAAATAAAATAGTAGAGATTGCAGATGTACAGACGTTTCATGATACTAAATCCGGGTTAAAAACCCCCGTTATAATGAATCGCTCCAGGAAAGAGGGAGAAGATATCGGGGGTAACTAACCCGGATTTGGTATGAAACGTCTCTACAATCTGTTCCATTCAGTTTTCGGCGCTTCCGTATGCGCCAACAATTTACCTTGAGAAATCACATAACTAACAGTTGCTCTTTGGCGAATTGCATCATAGCGACTTTCAGAATTTAATACAATTAAATTAGCTGGTTTTCCCACGGCAATTCCATAACTATCAGCTAAATTTAAAGTTTTCGCTCCATTAACAGTCACCATATCATAACAAGCATCAATTTCCGCCATTCCCGTCATTTGACAAACATGAACCGCCATGTGTGCCACCTCTAACATATTTCCCATTCCCAAACTATACCAAGGGTCTTGGATACAATCATGTCCCAAACTTACATTTAATCCAGCTTGCCATAATTCTTTGACTCGTGTTACACCTCGTCGCTTGGGATAAGTATCTGTCCTGCCTTGCAAGGTAATATTAATTAAAGGATTAGCAATAAAATTGATTTTTGTACGTTGTAAAAACCCCATTAACTTATTAGCATAAGCATTATTGTAAGAACCAAAAGCTGTGGTGTGACTAGCAGTTACTTGGGAACCTAAACCAGTGCGAATAGCTTCAGCAACTACCACTTCTAAGAACCTTGATTGGTCATCATCTATTTCATCGCAGTGAATATCAATTAAGCGATTATATTGTTGTGCTAATCCAAAAATTTGCTGTACTGAACGAACACCATCTTCCCTGGTTAATTCGTAATGGGGAATTCCCCCAACTACATCAGCACCTAATTTTAATGCTTCTTCGATTAATTCGGCATTTTTCGGACTACTATAAATCCCATCTTGGGGAAATGCTACCACTTGCACTGTTATCCAATCTTTCACTTCTTCTCTTACTTCTAAAAGTGCTTGGAGTGCGGTTAAAGTCGATTCACTCACATCGGCGTGAGTCCGAACAAATAATACTCCTTGAGATGCTTGCAATTTTAAGGTTTCTTTCGCTCTTTTTTTCACATCTTCTAAGGAGAGATTTTGTTTACGTTCTCGCCAAATTTCAATTCCTTCAAACAAAGTACCACTTTGATTCCACCGCGGTTCACCCGCTGTTAATGCTGAATCTAAATGTATGTGGGATTCGACAAAAGGAGGACTGACGAGTTGACTGTGAATGTTTAATTCTATCTGTCCTAGTTCTTGAATTTTTGGCGAAATAGTAGTAATTAAACCATCGCTAATTCCGATATCAACTATTTCGTTGCTGAGTAAACGACATTGGCGCAGGAGAAAATCGTATGGCATTGTGACTCTCTGAGTGGCAATCTTTTAAATTTTATAAAAAAATACACCCCGAACAATCAGAGGTGTACTAAAGATATATCTAGCCTGCGACTGGCTTAAAAACTTCTGCAATCTAACTAAGTGATTGCCAGTAAGCAGGAATTACCTGCCATAACATGAGTTAATTATTCAGAAATTTCGCCGTTATGACCGATTTCTGCCGCTGAACGGCTAAATACTGTTTGTTGGCGGTTTTTTGCGGAGCGTTGCTGATTGACCATTAAGGAACGAGCTTTGTTTTCAACGGTATCGCTGTTTTGGTTGATGTTATGGATATTTCTCATGGTTTTCGCCTCAAAGAGTAATAGTTTTGCAGTGATGAGAATGAGGCGCGTTCCTTCGGGATTGCTCCCTACTTCCGTCTCTTTGTCGCTGTCAACTGATTTACTCAGAGGCTTTAAAGAGATGAACGATTTAATTTCTGTATCTATTGTTACGGTTTTTCCAAAAAGTGTCAAGTCGCGTTCTGCTTTCTTAAACAAACTTCATGTTGGGGACAGTACCACAGTGCTGGGTTGACGCGCTAAAGTGGCAATTATGAGTGAGAAAAGTGGAAATATAAAAGTTGTTAGCGATAATCGCCAAGCTCGGTTTCTCTATGAGATTCTGGAGACTTATGAGGCTGGAATTGAGCTCAAGGGGACTGAGGTTAAGTCGATTCGCGAGGGGAGATGTAACCTGCGAGATGGGTATGTCCTGATTCGCAATGGTGAGGCTTGGCTGTTGAATGTCCATGTTTCGCCTTATCAGGGAAGTGGGGCTTATTTTAACCATGACCCACTTCGCACGCGCAAATTATTGCTGCATAAGCAGGAGATTCGCAAGTTAATTGGTAAGGTGGAGCAAAAGGGTTTAACTTTGGTGCCTTTGAAGATGTATCTCAAGAAAGGTTTGGTTAAACTTACTGTGGGTCTTGGTAGAGGTAAGAAAGTGCATGATAAGCGGGAAGATTTGAAGAAACGCCAAGATAAGCGGGAGATGGAACGGGTGATGAAGAATTATTAAGGTTGAGAAGCAGAGGGACACAGCGGCAGGAAAAGTCTGTAAGGGCGGGTTTTGTTGTTCACTCTTCTGCAAAGAACACAGACTTATCTGCTAAATCCGCCCCTACAACTCACAATTCTGCCAGTTCCTAGTCCCTAGTCTTTAGTCCTTAGTCCCTAATTGCAATCGTTACCATAAAAATTTTTTATGGTTAGTAAGTAATTTCCCTTGGGTGTAAGCCCTACGATAAAATCAAACAGTCCTGATGACCGAAAAGTAAAGTAAGCGATCGCATGACTACTCCAACTGAAAACGAAATCAAATCCAGTGACCAGAGCTTAGAAGCAATGCGGCATTTTTCTGAACAATATGCCAAACGCACTGGTACTTACTTCTGCGTTGACCCTTCTGTTACCGCTGTTGTCATCGAAGGACTAGCCAAGCACAAAGATGAATATGGTTCGCCGCTTTGTCCTTGTCGTCACTACGAAGACAAAGAAGCAGAAGTTAATGCTACTTTCTGGAACTGTCCTTGTGTTCCGATGCGGGAACGCAAAGAGTGTCACTGTATGCTGTTTTTAACTCCAGATAATGATTTTGCTGGTGAACAACAAGAGATTTCTTTAGCCGAAATCAAATCTGTGCGAGATGCGATGGCATGACCGAAGTCGTTCCTGGCGATTTTTGGCAAGGTGTAGGGCAATTTAATTCTGGAGATTACTACACCTGCCATGATACTTTGGAGGCTCTGTGGATGGATGCAACAGAGCCTCAAAAAAGTTTTTATCAAGGTATTTTACAAATTGCGGTTGGTCTTTATCACTTGAGTAATCTTAATTGGCGTGGGGCGGTAATTTTGTTGGGTGAAGGCACTAATCGGTTAGGTTACTATCAGCCAGATTATGCGGAAATTAATGTGGAAAAATTAATTGCTGAGAGTAGGGAATTGTTAATAACTTTGCAAAGGGCTGGGGCAGAAAATGTTGGCGAGTTTGCGGAAACTATTAAAAATACAGGCACTTATTTGTCAGACGGTCAGAGTTTGACTGTGCCGAAAATTGTAAAAATTGGATAATTTTAGTTAATTTTTGAGTTTTTGCAAAAGTCTGAAATATAGGATTTTTTGACCTGAGATCTTGCACCACGAGGCGGAGCCTCTATTTCTCGTTCCCAGGTTGAACCTGGGAATGAGGTGTTTCTCGTTCCCAGGTTGAACCTGGGAACGAGGTGTTGGGAGGTTCTACCTCCTGCTGCCAGGGTTAAAGAATTTTCCTGCTCCCCTGCTCCTGTGCGATCGCCTGCAATAGCGAAAGTAAATGTTATGATTAACCAGCATCCAGCTTAACGTTTATAAGCTTGCGTGAATTATGATGGCTGCTGTTAAATTTCCTCTATATAATCTCTGTCGTTTGGGGTTAACTTTGCTGTTACCCTCGATGTTTATGAGTGCGATCGCACTTACTACCAACAATAAAATCTCGATCGCGCAGACATCTGCCCCGACTGCTGACAGTCGCCCCTTAACTGTGCGTTCTGATATTCAAGAAGCAGATCAAAAAACTGGAGTAATCACCGCTAGGGGTAACGTACAGTTATTTTACCCAGCCCGCCAAATTCAAGCTACAGCCGCTCAAGCACAATACTTTAGCCGAGAACGGCGAATTATTCTTACGGGTAATGTTTACGTTTTACAAAATGGTAATAGCATTCGTGGCGAACAAGTGCTTTATCTGATTGATGAAGGACGATTTATCGCTGTACCCCAAGCCAATCGTCAGGTAGAATCTATTTACCTGGTTTCTGATCCGAATCTAGCCACCCAAGCTACACCACCACCGAAGGTTCCCACAACCACTCCTCGTCAATCTAACACTCGTTCCCCCAAAGGACGCTAAGCAGTGGTAGAATCAAACACAATTTTCTGATAGGGCTGCCACCAGGCGGAGAAAGCGGCGTGAAAATTGTTTTACAGAACATTCATAAGTCTTACGGGAAACGACAGATTGTTAATCGGGTAAATCTTTCCGTTAGGCGAGGAGAAGTTGTGGGTTTACTAGGGCCAAATGGTGCTGGTAAAACTACGACTTTTTATATTGCTACGGGTTTAGAACGTCCCGATTCTGGTACTGTTTGGCTTGACGATCGCGATGTGACTAATTTGCCCATGTACCAAAGGGCAAAATTAGGAATTGGATATCTAGCTCAAGAAGCTAGCATCTTTCGCCATCTTAATGTCCAAGAAAATATTCTCTTAGTTTTGCAACAAACACAAGTCCCCCGCTGGGAACGACAAGCACGTTTAGAGGCTTTATTACGAGAGTTTCGCTTAGAAAAAGTTGCTTACACTAAAGGTATTCAAGTTTCTGGGGGAGAAAGACGCAGAACCGAGTTAGCTAGGGCTTTAGCATCTGGTAAACAAGGGCCAAATTTCCTATTTTTGGATGAACCTTTTGCTGGTGTTGATCCGATCGCTGTGGCAGAAATTCAAGAAATTGTCCAAAAATTGCGCGATCGACAAATTGGCATCTTAATTACAGATCATAACGTTAGAGAAACTTTAGCAATTACAGACCGCGCTTATATTATGCGCGATGGACAAATCTTAGCTTCTGGCAGCGCCGATGAACTTTACAATAATCCCTTAGTTAAACAATACTATTTAGGAGAAAACTTCCAAAAATAATCGGGTTTTCGCGGAAAATACTCACTACCAACTACCAACTACCAACTACCAACTACCAACTACCAACTACCACTTAACATCTGCCTAATGCCCAAATTTAAGTCTGCATTCTTCAATTTTCCAGGGGGAATTTCGGTGATGGATCGTTATTTGATCGCCGAATTACTACCGCCATTCTTGTTTGGAGTCGGGCTGTTTTCATCAGTAGCAGTAACTATCGGCACATTATTTGATTTAATGCGAAAAATTAGTGATGCTGGATTAGCACCTGCTATAGCAATGAAGATTTTTTTATTGCAGTTACCTTATTTTGTTGCCTTTGCATTACCAGCATCAATGCTATTAGCTACTTTAATTACTTATAGTCGTCTGAGTAGTGATAGTGAATTAATCGCTTTACGCAGTTTTGGAATTCATATTTATCGCCTGTTAATGCCAGCAGTTTGTCTGGGAATAATCGTAACTGGAATTTGTTTTTGGTTAAATGAATTTGTAGTGCCAGCAGCTAAATATGAAGCTACCCAAACCTTACAAGTTGCATTAAATAGACAACAAAAAGATTTCCAAGAAAACAATATTATTTATCCTGAATATAATAAAATAACTCAACCGGATGGCAGAAGAAAAGAGGTGATGACTAGGCTATTTTACGCCGAAGAATTTGATGGAGAAAGAATGAAAGGGTTAACGGTTTTGGAGCGATCGCGATCGGGAGTAAACGGCATTGTCGTCTCAGAATCAGCAGTGTGGAATCAAGCCCAAAATATTTGGGACTTTTACAATGGCACAACTTATTTAGTCGCACCTGATGGTTCATATCAGCACATTATGCGCTTTGAACACCAACAATTACAATTACCTCGCGCCGCCTTAGATTTTGCCAGAAAAGGGCGAGACTATGCAGAAATGAACATTATCCAAGCGATAGAACAACTGAAGTTAATTAGCTTAAGTAACGATAGTAAAAAAGTTCGCAAACTGGAAATACGAATTCACCAAAAAATCGCTTTACCTTTTTCTTGTTTGATATTTGGTTTAGTGGGTTCAATTTTAGGCATTCGCCCTCAACGCACAAATAAAGCTACAGGTTTTGGCATTAGCGTTTTAATTATTTTTGCCTATTACCTATTAATGACTTTAGGCGACGTTTTTGGCTTGGGGGGCATTCTTCCTCCCGAAATAGCCGCTTGGTTGCCAAATATATTCGGTATAACTATGAGCAGTTGGCTCTTGTGGCGACTGGCTCGTTAATGGAGAATTGGAAATAGGGAATTACTCTGATTAATTAGTTTTGTTTTTTACCTTTCAGAGAATCTTCACAAAAAAAGCCCCAAAATAGTGGGGAATAAAGTTATCCTGGAAATGGATACCCTTGTGAGATCTTGTCTGGCGGAAAAGTATTGTACGATCGATAGCTGACCGCTTAAACTAACCATAATTTATAGCATCAGTGCGGTCGTAACCAGAGAAAAGCACCACTGGGCATGAAATCACTAACTGCTAGCTTACTCGGATCTCTTGCCATGTCATCTCATCAACCACCCGCCCATCTCCGTTATCTGAAAGCAAGGCTACGGCCTTTACTTCGCCCTCAAGTTTGGGGAACAATTGTATTTTTATTAGTGGTGAGTACTTTCGCCGGGATTTACTTTGCCAATTTAGAAGAGTTTATTGCTGACGAAAAACAAGACACTCCTACTCTGAGTAACAATAACGAAACTGAGAATACTCAAGCTCCACAATCAAGTATAAGTCCAGAAGATAGAGCGATCGCCGCTGATATCGACATATCCGCTGTACTAGAAAACGATTTAGCTGCTAACGCCGAAACCTTGGATGCGACACCAGAAAAACCAAGGGAAAATATATTTGAACAATACATGAAACAAAAGCAGGCTAAAGATAAAGCGGCTAATTCATCACAAGAACAAGC
>JBAVZX010000439.1:0-4368 GCA_049589015.1 Phormidium sp.
TAGAGACGTTGTATACAACGTCTCTACAACAATGTTTATAGGCAACGCACTTTACAAACTAGTCAAAACCATTTTTCCTGAATTGTTACTCCTCGACTAACCATTGTTTGTTCAAATAAATCCGTAGGAAGTGCTTGTTCTACGGGCCAAACTCCGGGTTTTTTCAGTTTGCCATCAAGAATTAATTCGGCTATACTACCTGTGCCATAACCTGCGGCTACTGCGGTGTTTTGATGGACTAAAGTAGAACAATAATTGGCAGTTTTGCCAGATTTCTCTCCTACTATTTCGGAACGAATTGCTACACCAATTCCGCTAAAGCGATCGCTAACATTAGTCATTTTAAAACTAACATTTGCTAAGAATTCAATTACATTACGATTTTGAATCCAACTATTAGGCCAAGTTTTGGCTACCCACCAAGTTAGATAATTGTAAAAGTCGGGTACAGAACCGAATTTTGTAATTACAGTTTGCACAGGGAAAGTATCAGGAATAGTAAAGGTTTCTGGCATATCATACCAGTAAACGCCTGTGTTTCCGTAGGGTGCAGGGAATTCGATCGTTTCGCGATCGCTATAAGGTTTTAACTCTTGCCATTTCCCATTTATCCACGCCACAAACGGACGTTGCAAACCTAAAAAAGTGGTTCGCATTACGGTAATTCCTGCACCACCAGATCCCGAAACAACATAACTTAAATGGATCTTTTCGGCTTTGTCTAATTTTTCTACACCTTGGCGCACCATGCTATTAGAAATACCGGGGAAAATTCCTGTATTTACAATAGCGGTAATTCCCGCTGCTTCCGCCTCAGATTGATATTCTAATGCTTTACTAGTGAACGATCGATGATCGCTGACATCCAAATAATCAGCACCCTGTTCAATACAATTTTTCAAAACATTAGCATCGCGGTAATGAAAAGGCCCAGCACAATGAATGACAATCTTAGTAGCAGTAATAGCCGCTTTTAGTTTCTCTTTCTCGGCTAAATCTAAAGCCAAAAACTTGACTTTTTCACCTAATTTTTCTGCTACTTTAATTCCCGTTTCGGCATTTCTGCCAGTAATAGTAATCTCTGCCTCTGTGTGGTTGACTAAATCCGCCGCCACACTGCTACCAATTCTGCCGCTTCCTCCAATAATTAAGATTTTTTCAGTCATGTTAAAAAGGCTCTTCGTTAACTGCAATTAAGAAATTAGTAGAAGTTCCAAATTTATATTGATTCGGAACTTCTGCACATCTAAGATGTCTTAAAAATCGATTTGGCGGTCGATTTTAATGAGTTTGCCGCATCACTTAAAGTTTGGGCAAAGGGTTGTTGAGAATGCAGGAAAACGCGAGCGCAATTTCTCCCTGGCATTCCCGAAATTGAACCACCGGGATGAGTCCCCGCACCACTAAGAAATAGTCCTTCAATTGGGGTTTTGTAGTTAGCTAATTCTGGTAAAGGACGGAGAAACACCATTTGATCTAATGTCATATCAATGTGGTAATAATTACCTTTATATGCTCCCAAACGTTCGCCTAATTCTGCGGGACTTTCGACTCGACGGGCGAAGGTTGCGGTCTTTACATTGGGGGCATATTCTGCTAGTTTATCGATGACGCGATCGGCAACTTTATTCTTCAATTCATCCGTCCAACCAGTACCATTTAAACCCGTTCCTTCCGCACCAAAAATATTATAAGGCGCAAAATATTCAATCCAAACAGTATGTTTTCCATCAGGTGCCATCGAAGGATCTAACATCGTTGGTTGTACCACATACATCGAGGGATTTTCTAAAGGAATTTTACCAACAGAAGGGTCGCTGTGAGCAATTTCTACCTGTCTAACTGTATCAGCAATTAACACTGAACCGATTAAATATTCATCTTTGTGATTATGATGCACAAAGCGCAAAGGTTCATCCATCGCTAAGTCAATTTTCAGGATAGTTTCATTGTTATTTACAATGCGACGTTCTAAGCGTTCTCGTAATTCTGGATCGGCAGCATCCACATCACTTTCATCCATTAATTGCAAGAATACTCGCCTTGCATCAATGTTAGAAATTACCCCCCGATTTACCCGATATTCTGTGCCACAAGCAACTCGCACCCCAACAGCTTGACCATTATCAATCAAGATTCTTTCTACTTTTTGATCGGTGAGAATTTTGCCCCCCAAACTAGTAACTAAATTCACCAAAGCTTTGACTAAAGCACCTGTACCACCTTTAGGTCTAGCCATACCTGGATTATGACGCATTGCCATCATAATTGCCCCAATACCGAGATTTTTTTGGGAAGGAGGCGCACCTAATTCTGATGCTAATCTGGCTAAAGGTGCTTTAATAAATTCCTCATCAAACCATTCATTAAGGATATCTTCAGCACTGGTAAGCATGGTACGCAAAAAGTCAAGGCTTTTGTTTGTAGAACCAATGACAGAAAATAAATCTTTAATCTTTTTCAAATCGTAGTTACCAGCAATATCAACCAACGATTTTGGCGGGGCATTAAACATGGGAATCATGGCGCTGATAGTCCGTTGCCAAAAGTTAGTAAATTCCGCATATTTTTGGGCATCTCGTTCATTAAACCGGGCAATTTCCGCACAGGTTTTTTCTAAAGAACGGTGTGCTAAAAAGTATTTACCATCGGGGTGAGGACAAAATACAACTGGGTCACAAAATAGATATTCTAAGCCGTATTTTTCCAGTTCTAATTCTTGAACTACTGGCCCTAAATGAATAAATTCATGGTCAATGGCACAAAGGTTAAATTGAAAACCAGGTGCTTTGTCTGGGATGATTTCTTCTGTAGTTGCTGCACCCCCAGGAACTGAGCGTTTTTCTAATAATAAAACGCTATAACCTGCTTTTAAGAGATAAGCAGCACAAACCAATCCATTGTGACCTGCACCAATAATTACCACATCATAATTTTCCATCTATCCAACTCCGGGCATTAGGGTATTTCCTCAATTCTAGAAACATAAATAAATGTAAAAAATCTGTCGAATTACAGAGTTTTTTGGTATTGCGATCGCATCAATTCAAACGAAAACAGACAGAAAAGAGGAAAAGATTTAAGTTTCTATTTTCCCTCTTTTTTGTCCCTTTGTTAAATATTTTTTCTAGTTCATGATAAATCATGTAGTGACAATCCGGCGATATTTGGCTTCCACCATTGTATAAATACCATAAGCTAAAAGACCGATCGCCACAATTCCCAAAATCCAAGGGCCATAAGGTTGTCCTGCTAACGTCGCTAATGCCTCACCAAAACCTCTAGCTTGATTAGGATTAGAAAAACGCGCCGCTTGAATTAGAAAAAAGCCAATCACCACAAAAACCACACCCCTAGCAAAATAACCAAATCTACCAAGATTAGTTGCCCATTTTCTCTCATTATGATCCATTTGTTGCCATTTTAAATCTTCACGGAACTTGCCACTGAAACCTTTATAAAACTCATAAAATCCCACACCAATTATTAATGCCCCCACAGTTCCTACTAACCATTGACCAAAAGGTTGTGACATTAAACGCGCCGTCCAATCTTCGGTAGAATTGCTATTTCTACCTCCATTTCCCATAATTAATCTAGCAGCAGTTAAAGCCAAACCTGCATAAATTACACCAGCAATGAAACTGCCTAATCTTCCAAAAATCCCCTTATCTTCCGGGTCTAAAAATGCTTGAATAAATCGCCAAAGCATATAACCCAACAAACCAACTGCCACCAAAGCTAATAAAAACTTACCAAAAGGTTGATTGACAATTGTTTGTAAAGCCCCTGCGCTGTCAGTAGTTCTGCCACCAGTACCAAAAGCCGCTTGTGCCGCTAAAATTCCGACTATTGAGTAAACTATTCCTTTGGAAACTAAGCCTAGTCTGGCTAATCTTTCTACCCAAGGATCAGCAGCAAGTTGTCTGGCTTTTTGTTGTACATCTCTCGTTTGTTGTTTCATAGTAAGTTGTTTTAGATAAGGAATTTAATAAATAATTAAATAGAAATTAAAAAGTCAAAAGTAAGTTTTTACTTTTGACTTGGTAGCATCAGGTTGAGACGAAGGAAATTCATGGAGACAGATTCTAACTCTCCTTGCATTACCTGAATTGGATTAGTGCGAATATCTACATTCAGTTCCTCAACTTCATCTAACTGAGTAGATAAACCTATCTCGGTGGCTTTACTAAGTACTTGTTCCCCTAGCCCTGGTTGATTTGCTGACATCTTCGATCTGGAAAAGTGGAATTACTAACCTATAATTTAGGTTGTTCCAATCAAGAAGTGTATCTGCATCCCGACAGACATTTATCGGTATTTATCTGCTAATAAAAATCTGCCAAACTATTTACTCAGATCTTGCAC
>JBAVZX010000440.1:0-2749 GCA_049589015.1 Phormidium sp.
ACCGATGGGCAATCGGAATTTCAAGCTTGTGGAGAGGATGTAAGACTCGTTAACACAAGTGTTAAAAAGCATTCCTCAGTGAAACAAGAATCTCCCGTCACAGCGTAGCTTGACGGGAGAGTGTCAAAGCATTAACACACCGACACTAAATATCGTGGAATGGTGCGTTATATCATGTCCGGTCGATTACCCCGACTGTAGAGACGTTGTATACAACGTCTCTACAGGGTTTTGGATTAAGGATATTATGGTTCATTAGCCGGACATGATATTACACTTTTTTGTAGAGACGTTATATATAATGTCTCTACATTATGGTTGATATTAATTAATCTGCGATGGGTAGGGTGAAGTAAAATGTGCTTCCTTGTCCGATCGCACTTTCGGCCCAAATTTGTCCTTGGTGGCGTTGGATAATATTTTTACAAATTGTTAATCCTAAACCTGTGCCGCCTTTGGTGCGAGAATCTGAAGAGTCTACTTGTTGGAAGCGTCCAAAAATGGTTTCCAGTTTGTCTGGGGGAATGCCTCTTCCTTGATCTGTAATTGAGATGAGGATGTAGGAAGATTTTTTCCGATTTGGGTGTTTTTCTTGGATTCGCCGATCGCAATTGTTAGCAACTTCAGCTTTTACCCAAATCACACCCCCAGGCGGGGAAAACTTAATCGCATTGCCCAAAAGATTGATGAAAGTTTGGATGATTTCGTCGCTAGATGCGGAAACTGAAACGTTTAGGGGAGTCCATTTTAGAGTGATTTGGGCTTGGTTGGCGATCGCGCTTACAGATTCTACTGCTTGCTCAATTAAATCATTAACTTGGCAGTTTTCCTTGACTAGCGGCACTTTGCCCGACTCTAATCTTTGTAAGTCAAGGATATCATTAACTAAACGCACTAGACGATCGGTGTTATTCAGAGCAACTTTTAACATTCGTTCAGCAGTTTCCGGTTTATTTTTGAGGATACCTGTTTCCAAAATCCCCAGAGAACCGCGAAGTGAAGTTAAAGGTGTCCGTAGTTCATGACTGACTACGGAAATGAATTCATTTTTCATGGTATCAAGTCGGTGGAGATCGGTAACATCCAGTGCTATTCCCATCATGCGCGTTGGTTTACCTGTGCTGTCAGTGAGAACTCTGGCAATAGCTTGAACCCATCGCCATTCCCCAGTTTTTTGGGGATTTATTACCCACACCCGATGTTCGCTCTGGAATTGACCGCATTCAGCAATGGCTTCTTGATAAGCGCGATCGTATGCTTCGCCATCTTCAGGATGCACTAATGCCCTTGCTTGGGAATAGGGGATTTTTTCAGCGGAAAGCGGTACGACATAGTTGGTTAAACTGACAGTGTTGGTGAAAAAGAACTGATCAGTTTCCAGGTTATGCTCCCAGACGATAGCGCCAGAGACTTCTAATGCTAACCGGAGACGAGTTTCGCTTTCTTCTCTGGCTATTTCCGCTTGTTTGCGATCGGTAATATCCAGCAAAATTCCGTACCAAACTGTGTCGCCATTTTCCCGACGTTCCGGGCGAGAATGTGCTTGCAACCATTTCAATTTGCCAGAAGGCGTAATACTTTGCCACTCATAATAAAATGGCTCTAAGGTTTCCCGACTTTGCTGTAAGCTTTTCAAATAACCAGGCAGATCGTCGGGATGAGTTCCGGCTGTAAAGCTGCTAGGATTTGCGATCGCTTGTTACGGGGACACTTCTAAAATATCAACGATCGCTTGACTGATGTATTCAAAGTAGAAAGTGCCATTTAGATGGCAACCATAAATATAAATTGCACTAGGAGAAGTTGCAGCAATCTGTTGAAACTGGGCTTCACTATGTCTCAGAGAAGCTTCTGTTTGTTTGAGTTGAGTGATATCAGTTGTAATCCCAAAAATCTGCTGAATTTCACCCTGTTCATCCAAAATCGGGACATACTTTACCAGGATAGAGTAAGGTTCATGTCCAGGTAGTTTAATGGTAGCTTCTCCTGACTGAAAAGTGCGAGTTTCGACAGTTCGCAGCAGGATTGGCAAATAGGTAGAGGTGACTTCTCTGGGAAATAGGTCTTCATCTCTTTTACCGATAAAGGTTTCATAAGTCCACCCAGTTCGTTTTAGGGCGTGCTCGTTGACATACTGCAAGCGTCGATCGCGATCGTAAATCACAAATACATCTGGTGCATATTCGACCACTGTCCTAAAACGAGTTTCGCTAGCTTGCAGGGCGATTTCCGCTTGTTTGCGAGGGGTAATATCAATGGAAATTGCAGTCACAACCCAGCATTGCTGTGTTTGATCCCACCAGGAATTATTGGTTTCCGAGATCCAGCGTAGACTGCCATCTTTGTGATGTAATCGATATTCGTAGGTATGGGTTTGTTCGGCAAAAATTTTGCTAAATACTTCGGAACAATCTGCCTGCCAATCTTCTAGTTCAATCAGATTCAGCCAAAGATGTTGATCTAGAACAAATTCCTCTGAGGTATAACCGGAGATGAGTTCACAACCCGCAGATACCCGATCGATTTTCCAGGTTCCATCTTGAAAGACTCGCATACTAGCGATCGCTGCCATTGTAGTATTGAGGATAGTCTTAGTTTGGGCTTCCGAGCGTTCCCTGGCTAATTCAAGTTGTTTGCGATCGCTAATATCATTCAACACCCCAATCACACAATCTTGTTCATCCAAGCGAGTGACTTTGGCAAATAGTAAGACTGTTTTAATTTCACCTGATTTAGTGCGAAACCTAAC
>JBAVZX010000441.1:0-11510 GCA_049589015.1 Phormidium sp.
AGAATCACTTCTTGAGATTACTGGCTCAACGAGACGACTTAAATCTTCAACATCTCTGTTAAAGACCCAGAGGCCGGACTCTCCCCAGTCGTTTGGGTCAGTTTCTGTTTGCCCAACAGTACCGTTGAGATATTCTCCCAAATATTTCAACCCTTTTTTCAAAATATTAATCGCCGCATTCCAATCCCGATCTAAAACTGTTTGACAGTGAGGGCATTGATGGGTTCTTGTACTTAAAGTCTTATAGACTTTTGCCCCACAAACTGAACAATCAATAGTCGTGAATTGTGGTGGTACAGCGATACAAGTTATCTTATGAATCTTGGCGAAATAATTCACCCATTGCGTGAATTGATACCAAGAAGCATCGCTAATACTTTTCGCCAACTTGTGATTTTTCACCAAATTAGACACTTTCAAAGCTTCATAGACTACCAAATCATTAGATTGGACTAACGCTAAAGCCATCTTTATGGCTTTATCTTTACGTTGTCGAGAAACTTTTAAGTGTAATTTAGCTACTTTTTGTCGTTGTTTATGATAGTTAGCTGACTGTTTTTGACCCTTCATATAGCGCTTAGAAAGCCTGCGTTGAGCTTTTCTTAAGCGCCTTTCTGTTTTACGGAAAAAGCGGGGGTTTTCTACTGTATTTCCGTTGGAATCTGTATAGAACTCTTTCAATCCTAAATCGATTCCCACCACAGAACCAGTAAATTCGTGTTTCTCTTCCCTTTCATGGTCAATTAGAAATTGACAGTAGTAGCCATCAGCACGTCTAACTACCCTTAACCGCTTAATTTGCCGTTCCGAGTAGTAGACTAATGTTTTTTGAGAACACCACAAATCAAATGTTCCTGCTTTAAACCCATCAGTGAAAGTGATTTGTTTTCTATCATCAGAAAGCTTGTAGCCAGTAGTTTTGTATTCTACCGACCTACTAAACTTTTTGAACTTAGGAAACCCCTTCTTTTTAATTGATGAATCCCGGCAGTTAGCATAAAACCGAGCTATGGATTGCCATGCTCGGTCTGCACTTGATTGTCGTGCTTGTGAATTTAATTTGCTTACCCAAGGTGTTGTAGAGTCTTTCGCTAAAACGGCGCAAAGTTTTTGCAAGTCATTGCGTGCAGTTCCTTTGTTGTCCATCCAATATTTGACGCATTTATTTCTGACAAATTGCGCCGTTCTAATGGCTTCTTCTAGCCTTTGGTATTGTTCTGGAGTGCCGTTTTTTAACTTAGCTTCTACAACTAACATCTGCTTTTCCTCGACCCGGAATAGACTTCAGTTTAACACACTTTATCTACAGATGGTAGAATTAAATCGTTGCTACGCTTCTGAGTTAGTTGGTCGGATTTCATCCCCCGTTAAGCTGCGCTGTAACGGGGGCATTCATCCGACATTTTTAGGTAACTGCAATCGATCGCTGTATTAGCTCCAGTTCAGGAAATTTTAGCCTGAGAATTTGAAGCACTTTCTTAATATATGTTTAAAACTAAGCGAGAACTGAGTGATGAACGAAATTATTCTTGAATGGCAAGAAGCAACTCAACTTAGAAAAGTGGTTATTAATGACCAACAAGTTAGTAAAAATCCGGGTACAGTTCGGTTAGGTCGCGATCCTCTTAAATGTGATATTGTATTAACTCATCCTACTGTTTCCGGTTTGCACGTAGAGATATTTTTTAACCAAAATTGTTATTGTTTTCAGCTGCGAAACTTACGCCAAAGTAATCCTCCGGTGGTGGATGGCAGAAATTTGATTCAAGGGGAAATGACTTTAGTTGAAGGTAGTACTGTTTGTTTGGGGCAAACTGAAATTAAAGTTGTTGCTGTGACTTTGGCTGGTAGTAGTGTGCCTCCAACTATTTTAATGCCGCCTAATTCCAGTCCGGTAAATCAAGTTTACGGTTTAAAATGTCCGCAGTGCGATCGCATTTCTCCCTTTGAACAGTTAGACTTAGGTTGTCCTTGGTGCGGTACTTCTTTAGCAGCAGCTTCTAGTGTCTTAATTACTCCGAACACTCATTAATTTTTTCCGCAATTATGAATCCTCAACCTCTAAAAATTCGGCTGAGTTGGCAAGATCCCGTTACCGGAGAACTACGAGAACCTTTGTTCAATGTTCCGGTTGCTTTAGGACGAGAATTTGCCCAAATGCCTGCCGAAATTAGAGGTTTGCGAGTTTCGCGCATTGTGTTAGATACTCTGGGAATTTCTCGCTTTCATGCTTTAATCGATCTTGAATCAAGCGGGTTAGTAGTAATTGACCAAAATACGGTTAATGGTACTTTTGTTAATGGGCAACGTCAGGCGCGATCGCTCTTAGCTAATGGCGACATTCTCCAAATAGCTGATTACCAAATTACCGTTTCTTTTGCGACTATTCCACCCCCAGCAGTTTCTCCCCTTCCAGCCACAATTAATTTTCACCCAGACACAGATTTACCGGAGTCGGGAATTGTGACTCCTCCAGTTTCTTCAGGACAAACTTTTCCGCCAAATTTCTTTCAACAACCGCAAGTAAATGTTCAAGATTTATATGCTACAGGTAACGCAGTTGATGAAGTTGATTATACAGCAATTGGGGCAGGTTTGGGAAGCTTTATTTGGGTAGATTTATTGCGAATTTGTGGAGTAAAACCTAATCAAATTGTGGCTTTAGGTTTGGAGGAAAAACCTTATGCACGCTATCAGCGTTTGTGCTTGAATTCGCAAATTCCGCCTCATGAAAGATTGCGTTCTAATTCTGATTCTTGTCCTGATAATATTTGGGGTTGGCCCAGTTATGCTTTAAGGGAAGCTTGGCATGATTTAATTAGCGGAAAAGTGGGTGATAGTTTGGGTTATTTGTGGCAAGTTTTTGCGGAACCAAGTTTTGCGGAAACTTACACGCCTCGATCGCAAAATGTCTTTGATTCGATCGATCGAGAAACCCAAAGAATTGATTGGGATAAAATATTTCGCAATGGTAGTATGAGAGCAATTCGCAAAACTACTGATGGGCGTTATGCGATCGCTTATTCCCGTCGCCGTTCCAGCACAGCACCGCCAGATCACGCTTTTTTAATCAGCAAATTTATCCATTTAGCCACAGGTTATCCCGCCATTCAATTTTTACCAGATTTACAAACTTACCGTCAACAAACTAATGATTTTAAATCAGTAGTAAATGCTTATGAAGACCATCATCATGTTTACGAATTTCTGGAAAACAACGGTGGAACAGTTTTAATTCGCGGTCGAGGGATTGTAGCTTCGCGGATTATTCAAAGGCTTTATGAAGCGAGAGAACAGAATAAGTTAATTTCGATTTTACATTTAATGCGATCGCCCAAACCCCAAGGCAACAAATTTGGTTCCGCCCAACGCCAAGTCGAAAACCATTTTGAATTTCAACCCTTTAATTGGCCTAAAGCTTGTTGGGGTGGCGACTTAAGAGAAATGTTAGAAAAAGCAGATTCTCAGGAAAGAAAAGAGTTATTAAAACAGTGGGGAGGGACGACGACAGCCGATCGCAAAGATTGGAAACGGATCATTAATCAAGGCTTAAAAGAAGGCTGGTATCAAATAACATTTGGTATCGTAGAAAAAGTAGAACGCGATGCCCATAATAGAACTGTTACTTACATTAAAGAGCAAAGTTTAAAAGGACAGATCCGCCTAGAGGCAGATTTTATTATTGATGCGACAGGATTAGATGCCCAAGTCCTAGCCAGCCCTTTATTAAATGACTTAGTAAAACAATATAATTTGCCATTACTTGATAATGGTAGACTAGCAGTTACTAATGATTTTGAAATAGTAGAAATGCGAAATCAACAGGGTAGAATATATGCCAGTGGTGCAATAACTTTAGGTAATTCTTACGCCGCAGTTGATAGCTTTTTAGGATTGCAATATTCTGCCCTTTGTGCTGTGGATAGTTTAGCCACAGTTAAAGCCCCAAAATTACATAAACTCAACCCAATTACTTCGGTTATTCAATGGTTAAAATGGGCGGTTAATCAGTCTCCTTAGTCTGTACAATTAGTAGGGTGCGTCAGACAGTCAAACCCTGATGCTATCGATCAAAATTTCTGGTCTGACGCACCCTACAACTGGGATTTTTTTTTACCACAGATATCCACAGATGAACACAGATGAACACAGATATAGATGTAAATTTAGGCTGAGTGCAGAAAAATTTAAAATCCGATGACTCCGACACTTTTTGGTAGATGGCAAACTCGTTTATTATTACTAGCAACAATCGGTGTATTGGTAACTTTACCCTTTGCATTGGGAATTACTAGCCCAAATTCTAGTTCGGTTTACTTTTGGGTGTTGGGATATGTCGCTGTTTTTGGGATTTTTTGGGATATGCTTTATAATTATCTGCAAAAATTTCGCTGGGATCGAGATTGGTCAGGAGTATTTCAATTACTAGCAGGAATTTGGGAGGCAATTTTCTTAATAATAATTATTAAATTGTTGCGATTACCTTTACCCGGAATTGAAAATTTAGATTTAAACTTGTTTATCCGCCACTATAGTTTAGTCTGGCTAGGTGTTTATTTAGCATCTCAAACGATAATGCGAATTATCTTTCCTCGCTGGCGGTTTCGCGGTGGACAGTGGTTATAAAGTATTAAATTGGGCTAGCTTGGCGACGGTAGCAATTGAATAAGCTTGCCTGGAAGTAAACAAAATTGATTTGGTATGATACAAACGACTAAGTAGATTTGGTGTAAACTTCCTTAGTGCAGTATCTGACGGTCAAGTTTAAACTGTCTTTGAGGAAATTATGCAGACAGTCGTTCTAGTTTTAATTCAAGTCCTAATTGTCATCGGACTTTCCCGACTTGTAGGTTTAGGATTTCGCTTGCTTAAGCAACCTTTGGTGATTGGAGAAATTGTCGCCGGAATCATGCTTGGGCCATCTTTATTAGGTTTGGTTGCTCCGGGAATAGCTGCAACTTTATTCCCCGCCGAAACTATTCCTTTCCTGAATCTACTCTCGCAGGTAGGATTAATATTTTTCATGTTTTTAATTGGCTTAGAATTAGATCCTAAATATCTGAAAGGTAATTTAGATATCGCTATTTTAACTTCTAACGTCAGTATTTTAGTGCCTTTTTCTTTAACAAGTTTACTATCTCTTGGGCTTTATCCATTACTTTCTAATTCCAGCGTTTCTTTTACTGCTTTTGCCCTATTTTTAGGTGCGGCGATGTCGATTACAGCTTTTCCGGTTTTGGCGCGAATTATTACAGAAAATAATTTACAAGGAACAAGGTTAGGAACTTTAGCTTTAACTTGTGCAGCTGTTGATGATGTGACAGCTTGGTGTTTGTTGGCTTTGGCGATCGCAGTCACTCGCACCAACAGTATGATAGAAGCTGTACCGACAATTATTGAATCTTTAATTTACATTGCTTTAATGGTGACATTGGGGCGTTCTTTCCTCAAAAGACTCGCTACTCACTATGAGCGGAAAAATCGCCTCAGTCAACTTGAATTAGCCGGAATTTATATGGGTGTGGTGGCTTCGGCTTTAATTACAGAATTCATTGGCATTCACCTAATTTTTGGGGCATTTTTATTAGGCGCAGTTATGCCCAAACATCCAGCTATGACTAGAGAAATAGCCGAAAAAACCGAAGATTTTGTTTTGATATTTCTATTGCCAATTTTCTTTGCATATAGCGGATTGCGTACAGAAATAGGCTTACTGAATCGACCAGAATTATGGTTACTTTGTGCCGCTGTTGTCGCCGTCGCCATTGTCGGTAAATACGCCGGAACTTATGTGGCAGCAAGAGTTTCTGGCATTAATAAACGCGAAGCTTCGGCACTTGGTTGGTTGATGAATACTCGCGGTTTAACTGAATTAATTGTGCTAAATATTGGCTTAAGTTTAGGAGTAATTTCTCCTGTGTTATTCACCATGTTGGTAATTATGGCATTGGTGACTACATTCATGACTTCGCCGTTACTGGAATGGACTTATCCCAAACGATTAATTCAACTAGATGTTTTAGAGTCAATTGGCGAACAAGAAGAAGTAGTTGTAGAGGCTAAGTTCCCTGTCAATCCTGCCCTATCAATTCAAAATTATCGAATTTTAGTACCTGTAGCTAATCCCCGTACACAAAAAGGTTTACTACAATTGGCAGTAGCAATTGCTGGGATGAGATTAGAATCAGCTGTGGTGCATCCACTCAGTTTAATTGAACTAGAAGAGGATTATATATTCCAAAGTACTCCCTTAGAAGCTGATAGATTGATCCAAGAACGTCGGAAAAGTTTAGAAGAATTAATTCAGAGTTTAGAACCTCCAGAAGTTCGGCAAATGGTGAATCCAATTATCAGAATTTCTCAAGATGTAGCCAGAGAAACAGCAGAAATTGCCCTACTTGACCGCACTGATTTAATATTAGTAGGTTGGCATCGTCCAGCTTTTAGTACTAACCGTTTGGGAGGAAGAGTTGGTCAAATTCTCAGTACTGCACCCGCAGATGTAGCAGTATTTGTCGATCACGGGAAAGAAAGGTTAGAAAATTTATTAGTGCCATACTCTACTAATATTCACGATGATTTAGCGTTGGAAATTGCTTTAAGGTTACTTTTCAATCGTGATACTTGTTGTTTAACTGTTTTGAGAGTGGCAGAAAATGAAGTAAATAAAAATGATTTGAGTTATGAATTTCGCAGCGTATTAGAACGTTTACCAAATAGTATACGCGATCGCATTGACATTCAGTTTGTGGAAGCACTCGAACCAATCGAAGCAGTAGTAGCAGCATCGGAAACTGTTGATATCACCATTGCTGGTACTAGTCGCGCTTGGGGAATTGAACGTCAAACATTGGGACGATATACTGATTTATTAGCCACAGAATGTCATTCTTCACTGTTAATTACTCGTCGATATAGTCAAGTAACTTCTCACCTTCACTCTATATTGGAATCGGGAAAAACTTACAATCGGTAATTCTAAATTTTTGATGGAAATCCCCTCTAAAATTCCTGCCCGGAAATTGTCTATTATACCCTTTATTTTTGGAAGAAAATGAGCCATTTTAGTTGGAAGTCTTTAGCTTTTTATGGATCTGCGATCGCTTTAGTTGTGCTTCTGTTTAAAGCTGTCACCACTTATGGTACAACTATGAAAGCACCGCCTCCAATTGACGGTCGTTATCGCATCACCACCCAAAATTTACCAGGATGTCTAAAATCGGAAAACTTGTTATTAATTATTCAACAATCAGGAGTTTACTTAAATGGTTCTCTAGTATCTGTCAAAACCGAAGAACAGTTAGCAATATCAGTAGAAGAAAAACCCTCTCTTACAGGTAAGTGGAACAATCAAAATCAAACTCAACCATTGAATTTAACAGGGTCATTAAATGAAATCAAAGAATGTCAGAATCAATCAATATCGATTCGTGGTGTAATAAATGGTAAAACTCTCAAAGGTCAAATTAAGCTGAATACAATTCCCCTAACAGTTGGCTTTACAGCCGAAAAAGAAGATACAAAAAAATCGCAAAAACAGCTAGAACATTAAAGTATAAAATTATCATGATTACAGGTAAAACTAAACTATTAGGCGTTATTGGCAATCCCATTGAGCATTCCCTTTCCCCAGTGATGCACAATGCAGCAATTACTAAATTGGGATTAGATTATGTCTATCTCCCTTTCCCCATAAAACCAGAAGAATTACACATAGCAATATCCGGTTTTGCTGCTATTGGTTTAATCGGTTTTAGTGTCACAATTCCCCACAAACAAGCAATCATTCCTTTATTAACAGAAGTATCACCAATCGCCAAAGAAATCGGCGCAGTTAATACAGTTTGGCGCAGTGAAAATGGATGGAATGGCACAAATACAGATGTCGAAGGTTTTGTCGCACCTTTGAAAAATTACAACCAAAATTGGAGTCAAACTACAGCATTAATCTTAGGTTGTGGCGGTGCAGCGAGAGCAGTAGTTGCAGGTTGCGCTCAATTAAATTGTGCTAAAATCAGAGTTGTAGGTAGAGATTTGCAAAAGTTAAAAGCTTTTCAAAATAGTTGGCAAAATTCCCAATTAGCAGTTAATCTTAGCGTTTATCATTGGGAACAATTACCCGATTTAATCAGCGAGTCAAACTTATTGGTAAATACTACCCCAGTGGGAATGTATCCTCATGTTGATGAATCTCCTGTAAGTGCAGAATTGATGGAAAAATTGCCGGGAAATGCGATCGCCTACGACCTAATTTATACACCCAATCCTACCAAATTTTTGCAAATAGCTAAAGAACAAGGTGCAGAAGCGATCGACGGTTTAGAAATGCTAGTTCAACAAGGTGCAGCAGCATTAAAAATTTGGCTAAAACAACAACCACCAGTAGAAGAAATGCGGGAATCTTTGCGACAGCATTTAGGATTGAGCTAGATCCCCGACTTCTTGAAGAAGTCGGGGATCTGAGGGGATCTGAGGATATTTTACTCCGAGGGCCAACGCCAATTATAACGGTTCCAATCATAAATTCCTTGGATTTCGTATTCCGTACCATTATCAAAACGAATGATACAACTACTATAATCTTCCTCCCTTTCCTCAACCTTAACTACTGTGCAAGGAACCCACATTTGACTACAAGGGCCATCTTCTTGTATCCATTCCCATAAACCATTTGATACTTCAATGCGATCGCCAACTTTCAGCCTTAACTCAGCTGACAAACGTTCAAAATACTCAGCCAAATGTGTAGGTTCCACCAAATTTAACCATTGCAAACCATAGCGATCGCGAATAAACTGCACCGAACCAGAATTAGTATTATTCAACCAATCATTTAATAACTGAATCTTCCAAGGTAGATTTAAACTTTCCTGTTCCTTCACAAACTCCAGCAAAGCTAAACGTTCCTCAGCAGTCAACTCATCCAAAGGATTTATTCCCTCTGAGTTTGCAGTTTCCCCAGGAGTGCTAGAAAGTTTTTGAGCTACTTCCAGCAAAATCTGTTTCTGCACCTCAGTTAAAGGACAGTTAGCAGCATTACACTGGTCAAATGCAGCTTTTAAAGCAGCTTCGATCTCAGCCTTCGACATAGCACACTATTAGTAAATAGAACTAAATGCCACACAATTCTTAAAGTGTTGAGACATTGTGTAGCTGTTTTCCTGTGACAGCGCACATCAGGATGATTTTTTTAATTATTGCAAAACTTTTAGAGAATTTAACTTAACTCGTTTGTTCACAATTAGATATATGCTGAGGTTTAGATAGTTCGCGGTATATTTTATGGGGTTTCCAGCCTTAAAAATTTTTCTAGTCTCTTGCCTAATCGTGATTTTAAGTTGGGGAATTACTCCAGCAGCACTCGCTCTAACTCACATTAGCCTAACAGACATCTCATACAAAGATTGTCCGCCAGAAATGGCAGAAGGAGCCGTTACTAGTGGTTCAGTAATGGCAGCTAACTGCTTTCTGATCACTGGCAAAGCCAATAACACTTCCGGTAAATATGTCTATAATGCCGATGTTTTTGGTCGAATTTACGACGCTAGCGGCAATTCCGTAATGGAAAACCGCAATCGGATCGGGCTTATTGAAGAAATACCCCCAGGAGTCAGCGACTTTGAATTTAGAATTTCCGTAGCAGCTAATCAACCGACACCATTACAGCTAGAACAGTTGAAAGCCACAGGTTTTACTGGCAAAGTTCGCCGTTAAATTTCCCAGCGTAAGAGCGTGCTTTTGTAGATTTAGAACACGCTCTGACTAAGAATTTAGTACAATTGCGATCCTAAGCCAGTCAGCAAGTTAGCTGCCAACTGTAAAACCAAAATCGCTACTGTGGGAGAAATAAAGTCAATTCCTCCGATCGGCGGAATGAAAGAACGAAAGAAATTGATGTAAGGATCGGTAAGTTGGCTGAGAATGGAAAGAGGTGGATCGTAGAAATTGATATTCGGAAACCAACTCAAGAGGAACCGAATAATCAACAGCACCATGTAAATATTGAGAAAGGTGGCAAGTGTAGTTATCAGCAGAGCAACTGGACTCATAATTATTGTGGTTTTTCGCTAAATTTACAAGATTATCTGCGGTTGAATTTAATTTAACCGATATTGGCTCATTCCGCATCGGTTAAACAAATAGTTGCCACACAGATATCTATATTTTGGATCTTAAAGCCAAGAATACAGATTCAGGAATTGTCTCTGAGGGTAGATCCTAATGACGAATCAGTTTCACCAGTACGTTCCCCTCTCTCGGAAGTAACATTTCCATTTACATTGCCCAAAGAAAGCCGAACTTCATCAATTGTCTGATTTAATTGAGCAATTTTATCTTCTAAGCTGCGTCTAGCCATTTCAATTCGCGGTTCAGAAGCGGCTTCCATTTGACGCTTTTTACTTTTCTCAGTTTTGGTTTCTGATTGATTAGCATTTAATATTGGTGCTTCTGTTTCTGATGCTTGGTTACTGATTCGAGAAGCTAACAAAGCCCCCAATACACCACCAACAACACCACCAACAAAAGACCCTGCCAGAAACCCTGCTGCAAAACCATCTCGCTGACTCATATCGATTTTAGATTTTAGATTTCCGATTTTCGATCGCGTGCAAATTACAACTGTCTTCAGCTTACCTGTTGCCGATCGCAAATGCCTAGCGAGGGGACTGGGGTGCATTAGTGCAGGGGTGTTTGTAGGGGAAATTCATGAATTGCCCCTACAGACACCTTTAAACTTACTCAGTTCCAAAGGTGCGATCGCCTGCGTCCCCTAAACCAGGCACAATAAAACCATGTTCGTTAACTACTTCGTCTATGGTTGCCGTGTAGATATTCAATGCCGGATAAGCCACGCTGAGTTTTTGTAAGGCTGGGGGAGCCGCTACGATCGAAACAATTCTAATTAAGCTAGGATCGGCACCACGAGCCGTTAATTCTGCCATTGCTGCCATAATTGAGCCACCAGTAGCCAACATTGGCTCACTGATTAGTATCCTAGTTTGTTCTTTAAACTGGGCTGGCAATCTATTCAAATAACAACTTGGTTCTAAAGTTTTCTCATCTCGCACCAAGCCAAGGTGATAAACCGAAGCCAAAGGCAAAACACTTTGCGCCCCTTCCAACAGTGCCAAACCTGCGCGTAAAATTGGCACTACTGCTATAGGAACCTCTGGGTTAACGAAAGTCGCCGGACACTCAGCTAATGGTGTCTCCACTGTAGTTTCCATTGTCGGCAACCATTCTCGCGCCGCTTCGTAAGTTAGCCAGCGTCCTAATTCTGTCATGGCGCTGCGAAATAAGGGCGTTGGGGTTGTCTCACTCCGGGCAACACCTAGCCAATGTTTAATTAAAGGATGGGGCGGTACATAAACTCGTAACTGGAAACTCATAGTAATTTTGCATTTAATACCTTAGTTTTGGGGTTTTTCCTCCCAAGCTGGAAAGAAGCTGATTCTCAACCCTGACTCATCATAATACAATCCGGGAGTTTGGAAACTCTGTGTCTTTAG
>JBAVZX010000442.1:0-2279 GCA_049589015.1 Phormidium sp.
TAATGGCACAGATTTTGCCATTCCAGACGAACGGGCAATGGCAAAAGGTGTAGCAGTGAAAGCAGTTGCTTCCGGGAAAGTTTTACGAGTACGGGATGGAGTTCCTGACATTCGGGTAGCAGACCAAACGGACAAAGGCAGAGTTGAAGGTATAGAATGCGGTAACGGTGTAATTATTGATCATGGTAACAACTGGCAAAGTCAATATTGTCATCTTCGCCAAGGTAGTGTTGCCGTAAAACCAAATACATCTGTGAATTCGGGTGCAGTTTTAGGTATGGTGGGAGAATCAGGTTTAGCTTCTTTTCCCCACGTCCATTTAACAGTTCGCTATCAAAATAAAGTTGTAGACCCTTTTGTTGGGACTGGCAGTTCTCAAGGTTGTAACGTAGCGCGTCAATCTTTGTGGCAACAACCTTTACAATATGTTCCGACAGGTGTGATTCGCACAGGTTTTGCACCCAAACAACCCACACTGGAAGAAATTTGGCAAGGACAGTTTGGGGAAACTAGTTTAGGGAAAAGTAATCCGGCGTTGTTGTTTTGGGTGCAAGCTTTTGGAGTGCGTCAGGGAGATGAAGAACAGTTTCGGCTGATAACACCTGATGGTAAGGTATTGATCGATCGCAAACAACCCCTAAAATCCACCCATCGCGTTTGGTTGAGTTACATTGGTAAGAAAAATTCTGCCACTCAACCTTTAGTTCCCGGCGTTTGGCGGGGAGAGTATCGCCTGGTAAGAGGTAATAAGGTGTTGATTGAAAGCATCAGAGAAGTGCAGTTGCGCTGAGACTGAGATAATAAAACCGTAAGGATTCTGGATAACAATGAGTATCGCTACTTTTCTCAATTCTGGGCGACGACTGTTTAGCGGGCTATTATTGCTAGTGGCTTGCCTATTTCTCTTGGGAGCACCCTCAGCAAGTGCGGGTATCAACGATGATAACTTTGATGGCAATATTTTTGTCCTCTATGGCGGAAATGGTTCTTTAGTACCGCCAAAGGTAACTTTAGCAGAGTCCTTCAAGCGAGATAAACCGACTCTGTTAGTGTTCTACGCAGATGATAGTAAAGATTGTAAGCAATATGCGATCGTAGTTTCCCAACTACAAGCATTTTACGGTCGAGCCGCAGATTTTATCCCCATGAGCGTCGATTCTATACCGGCTAAATCCAACTACGCACCCACAGAAGTTGGTTATTATTACAAAGGCTTTGTCCCCCAAGTTGTCTTATTTGACAAGTCGGGTAAGCCAATCATCAACCAAAAGGGACAAGTACCCTTTGAAAAAATCGATGATGCCTTTCGGGAATTGTTTAATTTGCTACCTCGTACCGAGTCTAAGGAGTTAAAGCCAAAAGCTTTCAACGAGTTCAACAGCGAGTTAACTAACTAACACCCTGTTCGTTGTGAGGTCCGTTGTGAGGACTTCAGTCCTCCAACTTCCGCTGTGTAGGACTGAAGTCCCCACAACGAACTTTTGTAGGACTGAAGTCCCCACAACGAACCTAATTCGGAAATTATTAGTATAAAGATAACCAAAAAATCTCGGTTCTGACGTTAAACTTGCTGTTAAACCAACTGAATGGTGTTCTCATGACTAAGGTTTACACCACCCAGGATCTCATAACAATTTTGGCACAGGAGCGTCAAGCTTGTCTGACTGGACAGCGCCTTAGCTTGAGTGCGAAACCTTCGGGAAATCCTTTAATAGACAGATTTTTGAAAACGGAGGGAGTGCAGAAGTTTACAGCTTATCAAGATTTTAAAGCTACTATTCATGATTACCAAAGACAACATGGAGTTTCTGGGATTGTTTGGCGAGAGATTGTCATTCATGGCAAATCTCTGCGTTTTCCAGAAGTTGACTCTCACTTAATTGGTTTACCAAGCGATGTGGAGATTTTAAAAGCTGCTAAACCGTCCATCCTGAAATTTTGGCATGAAGTAACTTCCGCAATGGATTTTTATTTGAGTGTCAATCATGGTAAAGATTATCGTGCGATCGCTCCCCCTGATGTGAGTAGAATTGCACTTAGAACAGAATGGGCTAATCTTTGCAAGTGGGAAAAGTCAGATTTTCTGGAAATTCTCTTGCAGTTAGGATGGGGAAACCCAGAGGAAGCAGCTTACAAACGAGGATGGCCCACTTCCGGTAGTGAGTATATCCATGCTGTGAAACCTGGTCATCGTCCGATTTGTTAATTATCTGAGATCTTGCACCATTCTCAACAAGACTTGAAAAACCGGGTTTCTTTACGAAAAATCTGGGCTTTCA
>JBAVZX010000443.1:0-1896 GCA_049589015.1 Phormidium sp.
TTTCCCAAGCATCTGTACCAAACATTGTAGGGGCGGGTTTAGCTAAAAGCCTGAAATACCCAGCCAAAAGATCGAAATCAAAACCCGCCCTATTACAGGTTGACACCAGGAAATTTTCATGCAAAAAATACCTCAATTACCACCAGATTCCACAACCTCCCGACGTTCTAAACTCTCAAAAAAATGGCTAATTTACGTTGGATTGGGATTACTTTCCCTAATTCTAGTTCTCACCTTGGGACCCATCATTAGCCATCCCATTGAACAGGTAATTTCTATTATCGAAAACCGCTATCAACAATGGTTTAGCCAACAAGATACAGCCAATCCTTTCATATTATTGCCATTAGCATTTATTGGTGGACTGCTTGCCAGCGTATCCCCCTGCATTTTAGCGCTGTTGCCCGTTAATCTCAGCTATATCGGTACTTTGAAAATTAAATCTCGCTGGGATGCTTTCACCAAAGCTGGCTTGTTCGTACTAGGGGCAGTCACCATTTTAAGTCTGTTTGGCTTGGCTTCATCCTTCGCTGGAGCCGTTATGGTCGAGTATCGAGGCTACATCAATGTGGCTGTAGGACTAATTATGGCAGTGATGGGTTTGTGGTTGATGGGGGTAATTAACTTGCCTTTACCACAGATGGATGTGAATGTTCCTGTGGCTGGCCCTTACGGGGTGGGGTTGACCTTTGCTTTGGTAAGTTCTCCCTGTGCTAGTCCAGTGTTATTTGCAGTGCTAGCCGCAGCAGCGGCAACAGGTTCTCAAATATTAGGTACTCTGACAATGGTTAGCTATGCTTTGGGGTATACCTTTCTAATTTTTCTGGCGAGTTTGTTTACTGGACTGGCAAAACAAAGCAACCAGTTATTGAAACATTCTGAGGCAATTATTCGCTTTGGCAGTGTAGCACTGATTCTGACTGGAGCGTATTACCTATTTAATGGCACTCAATGGTTTTTAGGAGGTTAGAAACAAAAAATGTCTGATTCTACAAACAAGATTTTTTCGGCTGAATATGAAGGGCAAAAAGCTCTAGAATCGCATTGGCTGTACGGACTGCCCCTACTGTTGTTTTGTTTAAAGGGGAAACTGTTCTGGAAAAGATTGCTGGGTTAAAACCGAAGAAATTGTATTTAGAAGCGATTCAAAAGGTTCTTAATTAGAGTTTATTGTCACGATTTTGCTGTAATCAATACAGCAATAAATTTTCACTCTTCATATTCCGTATCAATTTCTACATCCAAAGTTTCTTCGTCTACTCGCAGATATAAAACATTTGGGTGACAGCAAACTTGGCAATCTTCTGTGTAAGTCTGCTGTCCACCCGCACTCAAATCAACAAATGTTAAATTCGGTTCGCCACAATAAGCACAATAATATTCCGCCGTTGTTTGCATTTTTTATCCAATAACTTAGTTTTCACATTCCCGTTTTGTTACTTCATGGCGATAGCGAAACATATCAGTTAGTCGCGCATTTACCCACCATTCTAAAAGTAATTCAGCGATTAATCCACCAGGTATTTCATAATCAATTTGATCGGTAAGTTTAGTTTTCCCATTCTCTTCTGTAAATATATGCCGATGTACCCAATTTTCCATCGGCCCACTAATTTGTCTATCAGTAAACAAGCGATTTCTTTCGCATTCAATATGTCTTGCTACCCATCTTACCGGAAATAGCCCTAATAAAATGCGAAATTCGGTAATTGCACCCACATTTAAACCTCCCTCTCGACGAACTATTTCCACAGGTTGCCAAGGGGGAGTCAGAATTTGTAAAATGTCCGGTCTTTCGTGAAAGTTCCAGACAACTTCCACGGGTGCATCAATTAGTGAGGAGTACTTAAAGTGCAGCATGAGAGTATTTTATAGCATTTTACTGAGATCTTGCAC
>JBAVZX010000444.1:0-2194 GCA_049589015.1 Phormidium sp.
GAGTGCTAAGTTGCGATCGCCAACTATTCCCTACAATCGCGCTCTTTCAAAACTGTTAATCGTCGGGAGCAAACTTGGCACTCAACAATATTTACTGGGTAAATATCGAGCCGATTATGATGGCAGCATTTCCGCTTTACCTTTGTATCCAAAATTTAAAGCCTTTCAACAAATAACTTCTTTTAAAGCATCTGAACGAGTTGAGGAAACTATTCCTTTTGAAGTTTCTCTGTCAGATTTAGCAACAATGCCCAGTAATTTGAATGATCTTGATAACCGCTTCAAACAAACGAAAGATGCCATTGAGAAACAAGTTAAAGAGGTGGTTAAACTAAAACAACAAATTTCGGTTTATTACGGGTTTTTGCTGAGTTCTCCAAAGGTGAATATCCTCATGTTTAGAGGCACTCAGAGACAATTTGAGTGGCTGGAGGATTTGCTGGCTATTCAAGATAACTATGTTCATCCTGTAAATGGTAAGACTATCGGTAAAGTCCACTCAGGAATTTATAATTTTTACCGTGTGAAGTTGGCTAAATCTGTCAAGGAAGCTGTCAAATCCTTAGATCCAAAGAAACCTTTGTTCATTGCTGGGCACAGTCTTGGGGCGGCTTTAGCTACTTTCGCGGCGATCGATTTGGCGCTATATTTCCCAAAGTTGCAACCAAGCTTACAGGTGTATACTTATGCTGGTCCCCGGTTGGGTAATAGAGAATTTGTTGAAGCTCACAGTGAGTTAATTTCTAATCACTATCGCGTCACTAACCTAGCAGACATGATTCCCATGTTACCCCTAAGCAAACTGCTCTCCGATGACTTTGTTCATGTGGGAGAACAATGGTCTTTTCTCTCTCAACAAGGTGATATTATGCCGAACCACATTGTTGAAACCTATCGGAATGCCATTGAGAAAGAGGCGGAAACCAGGGCAGATAAGGGTTTTGATAATTTGCACCTCAGATCTTAGGATGTCTGCTGCCGCAAGGCTGAGAAAGCGATTCTTTTGGGTAATTCCTCTGTTTCCTAGTTGTAGCCAGATTAGAGAAGATAGTCTTAACTGGCTAGGATAATTAATATGAATGACCAACAACTGAATCTAGTGTCGCTGTTTTCCAGAATTGAACAACTCGAACAGCACATTCTTATTGTGAGAAAATATGCTACAGGTTTGAAACGTCAATTAGATTGTGTTACAGAAATGTTTAACAATCGACCTGAATTACAAGAATGGGAATTTTTTAAAAGGGAGTTTGCTGAACTAAAAAAGCAGCAAAATATAATTTTGGGTTTGAGCGATCGCACTTTCAACTCCCAAACGCTTGATTCGCCTCCCAGCAATGATCCAAAAGAAGACGCGGAAATAGTTAAGGAGTTTTTTGCAAGGGTCGATCGACAATTACAGCAAGATTCTCTCACCCCAACATTTGAAGCATCTCAAGAATTGGCGAGTAATGATGAGCAGATTGTAAGTTTTTCCAATGAAGAAATTGATACTGTTGAACAGAAAATTTTATTTTCTGTTTTTACTGATGAAGAATTCAAAATTGAAAGAATGCTGCTGTTATTGATGAAATATGAAGCTGATGAGCAAGAAAGTCAGGAAACACCTGTTAGCGCTGAAGACTTTTTGCAGCGATATAACGAAGGGGAAAGAGATTTTACTGGAATTAATTTGGCGGGAGTAGATTTGAGTGGAAAATCTTTTACAATAGATTACGATTGTAATCTGAGCAATGCTAATCTTTCCGAGGCGAATTTAAGTGGAAGTTGCTTAGTTTTCGTAAATCTAGAGGGGGCAAATTTTACAGGAGCTAATCTTAGTCGCGCCAGTTTAAAAAACTTAAGTGGTGCTAATTTAACTAATGCAAATTTGTCTGAGGCGAAGCTAGAGGGAGCAAAACTAATAGGAGCAAATTTGACCAAAGCTGATTTATTTCACGCAGATTTACGCAACGCAACTATAACGGAAGCATCTTTGAAAGAAGCACAATTGAGCAAAGCCAATCTAACAAATGCTAAATTAAATAATTCCAATTTAACTAAAGCAAAATTAATTGGCACAGATTTACAAAGTGCAAAGCTGAGAAATGTAAATTTCAGTGGAGCGGATTTGACAAAAGCAAACTTAAAAGGGAATAGCTGTTACACTAATGAACCGATAGACCTTCAAGGAGTAAATCTTGAAGGAGCAATA
>JBAVZX010000445.1:0-3023 GCA_049589015.1 Phormidium sp.
TATTAGTACTAATTTACATTTTAAGTATTGCGGCATTTCGAGAACAAATTATGCGAGTAGGCTGGACTATGCAACGGCTAATCGCGCAATTGAGACAAGATATTTTCCTGAAAATTCAGAGTTTGCCAGTAAGTTTTTTCGATCGCAGCGAAGCAGGCGATTTAATGAGCCGTTTGCTCAATGATGTCAACACAGTTAATCAGGCATTTGGAGAAAAAGTTGCCCAAATGTTGGGTAACTTATTGAGCTTAGTTGGCATTATTATTGCCATGTTTGCAATTAACTGGAAACTCGCATTATTGAGTAACTTTGTTGTGCCTTTAATGATTTTCAGCACTGGGTTTTTCTCCCGTTGGGCCAGAAGAAGATTTCGCGTTACTAGGGAAACAATTGGGGAACTTTCTACTAAATTAGAAGAAGGAATTAGCAGTGTCCGGGAAGCCCAAGCTTTCAATCGCATTGATTTAAATATTCAAGAGTTTGCCGAATTAAATGCCGCTAATCGTGATGCCAATATTCAAGCAGTAGCAATTACCTCCGCTTTTTTACCTTCAATCGATTTTCTCAACACTTTAGCCACCGCCGCAGTGTTAGCTTATGGCGGCTATTTGGCGGTGACTGGCGCTGCTACTGTGGGAGTTGTTACTGCTTTTTTAATCTACGTGCAGCAGTTCTTTCGCCCGATTCAAATCCTCAGTCAATTTTACACTCAAGCTCAATCTGCAATGGCAGGATTAGAGCGGATTTTCTTTTTATTAGATGAACCAGCGGAACTTCAAGATGCTCTTAATGCTCAAGAAATGCCCCCGATTAAAGGTGAGGTAAAATTTGAAAATGTCACTTTTGGTTATACGCCTAATCAACCAGTACTTAAAGGAGTAAATTTACAGGCTCAACCTGGAGAAACGATCGCCTTAGTCGGGCCAACTGGAGCCGGAAAAACGACAATTATTAACTTAATTTTGCGGTTTTATGATGTTTCTGATGGAGCGGTGAAAATTGATGACATTGATGTTAGAGGTGTGACACAGGCGAGTTTACGCCGTCAAATGGGCATTGTTTTACAAGATAATATTTTGTTTAGTGGTACTGTTGCCGAAAATATTGCTTTTGGTTGTCCTAATGCGACCCAAGCTGATATTGAAGCTGCCGCACAATTAGCCAATGTGCATGAATTTATCACCTCATTATCTTACGGATATATGACTCAATTAGGCGAAAGAGGCGCACCTTTAAGTCAGGGACAAAGACAATTAGTTAGTATTGCTCGTGCGGTATTAATTAATCCGCGAATTCTGATTTTAGATGAAGCTACTAGTAGTATTGATACTAGAACCGAAGCTTTGGTGCAAGATGCGATCGCACGCCTACTAAAAGGACGTACCAGCTTTGTAATTGCTCACCGTCTGAGCACAGTAACTAAAGCAGATCAAGTTCTAGTAATTCAACAAGGAGAAATTGTCGAACGGGGAACTCACTCGGAACTAATAGCCCAACAGGGAATTTACGCTAATCTCTATGCTTTGCAATTAGGGGCAAATTCTAATTAATAGATCTTGCATTTTTAGGAGGATTGTCTACTAAAATAAATTGCTAATTATGTTGCGTAGGGTGCGTCAGAACTTTTAAATTAGTGTGCTTGCCTAAATTGTGATGTCTGACGCACCCTACAGACTTGCATTTTTAGGGTAGTTGCGTAGGGTGCGTCAGAAGTTTTAAATTAGTGTGCTTGCCTAAATTGTGATCTCTGACGCACCCTACAGACTACAGACTTGCATTTTTCGGGTAGTTGTCTACTATAATCAAAGTAACTTTACAAAACTAAACAACATGATTAGTACTGTAGTTGCTCCCGATCAGGTACTCCAACAATTAAATTGGCGGTATGCTACCAAAAAGTTTGATCCCAACAAAAAGATTCCGGCTGAAGTTTGGAACACCCTGGAACAAAGCTTAGTACTAGCACCTTCCTCTTTTGGGTTACAACCTTGGAAGTTTTTCGTAGTAAATAATCCCGAACTTCGCCAAAAATTGGTAGAACATTCTTGGGGACAAACACAAGTTGTTGAAGCTTCCCATTTGGTAGTTTTGGCGATTAAAAAAGATATAAATGATGCAGATGTAGACCACTACATTGAACGGATGTCTGAAGTTCGCCAAGTACCTGTAGATTCTTTGCAAGGTTTCAGTAATGTAGTTAAAAATTTCCTGAAAAATCCTCCCGTCAGCCTTGATGTTTGGGCTGCTAAACAAGTTTACATTGCTTTGGGTCAATTGATGACTTGTGCGGCAATGTTGGAAATTGATACTTGTCCAATGGAAGGTTTTAATCCTATTAAATACAATGAATTGTTAGGATTAACCGAGCAAGGATATGCAGCAGTTGTAGTTTGTCCCTTGGGTTATCGTGCAGCAGATGATAAATATGCTGCGATGCCAAAAGTGCGTTTTCCCACTGAAGAAGTAGTGCAGTATATCTAAGCAAAAAAATAAATTTTCTAGGTACGTTGTTGCGCTTTATCGCTAAAGAAAGGCGCTAAAGCGCAACAACGTACCTTAATTATTCGGCTCTTAACTTTGTTCGGGAATGAACTTTAACGATACTCCATTCATGCAATAACGTAGACCTGTAGGTTTTGGGCCATCATTAAATACGTGACCCAAATGCCCACCGCAACGACGACAATGAACTTCAGTTCTTGTCATGAAAAAAGAGCGATCGCTAGTTGTTTCGATCGCACCATCAATCGGCGCAAAAAAGCTAGGCCAACCAGTACCACTGTTGAATTTAGTATCCGCAGTAAACAGGGGTAACTCACAACCAGCACAGACAAATGTACCTTTGTCATAAACTTTATCTAAGGGACTAGTTCCTGCTCTTTCTGTGCCATGTTTCCGCAACACATTAAACTGTTCAGGCGTTAAGATTTCTCGCCATTCTTGTTCGGTTTTCGTAACTTCAAATTCTTGTTTGGATGTGGTCATGGTATTTATAGCAAAGTTAGTAGATTGAGATCTTGCAC
>JBAVZX010000446.1:0-3511 GCA_049589015.1 Phormidium sp.
AATTGACTCTGAATATACCAATGTTGCCGAATGGCTAATTGAAAATAAATCCTTTTGGAGAGATTGGCATAAAACTCCTGCTCATCTGGCGCAATTTTTAATGGAGGATAAGGCGCTATTTGACCTATATCGCCAACAATACGAACAAGCAATAAATGAGGGAGTAAATGGTGAGAGTACTTATTCAACATACGTTCCCCCAGGCTTTCCTTCTGAATACGCCACCTATCTGCCAACAAAAAAGATTGATGTTGCTAGCAGGGAAGCTAACAGAAAAGTTCGTCATCTATCCTACGTATTATTTCCTAGTCTTAGCAAAGACGAACGAAAGGAAAAAATTAGACAGATTCATACTAAAGCCAAGTTGAGAAACAATCTTCCACTCAAAGGTTTTATCGGGCCTGAAGGGTGGGAAAGGATTTACGAATGGGTGTGCGATCGCATAGCTAATGCACAAAAAGGGGAGGGGATGGACGACCTATGATCAACACAAATTTTAACACTATCGATCCTAATGAAGCTAATATCCCGGAAACAGCGATTATTCAGAAATTTTTGTCCGATCGGGATCGGCTACCTCCTGATGAACACGATAAAGCCGTTAGAGCTTTTCTTGTCTCTGATGCCATCGCTTCTGGAATTACTAATGATTTAGCTTTTGTAGACCAAATTCCCGGCTTTATCAAAGAAATAATCGATAACAGGCTGTGGGAATGTCTGTATGTTGCTAAGGGAGTTGTCACTCCTTACTACTGCCGCTACACCAAAGGCACGGATTCCGAAAATTTTCGAGCCTTTATTACCTCTAAACGCCCTAATGGGTTAGAAACAAGCGTAGAAACCATAGAAAGAGTGTTACAGGACGATCCGGAAGTCCAAAGGAAGTTTCGGGCTATTATCTATGAGTCTCGCCAGGGGGAACGGATAGATCTTATTGATGAAACTGATGATGTTGATGATCGGACTTCCCCCACCGAGCGGGGGAAGTTAAAACACTCCCAGCAAGAATACTTGCGAGCAGCAAATCGAGCCGCAGAAGCAATTCCCGTAATAGGTGATTTACTCGATAGGGGATTGATATCCATAAAAGTTGCTGCCTTGTTAGGTCGCGACATAAAAGATCCTTATAATCTGACCGCAGAAGAACGAGACTACGTGGACAAGCGGGATTTGATTGGGTTGAGGATAAACCAGTACATTTATACTAACCCAATTCCAGAAGATGAGGATAAAGAACCAGCTTACAGCCGTGAACTCAATCGGCACGTCAAAGACCTACTGGGAATCAAGGATCGCTCCAAGCCTATCCGAATGGACAATCCCAAGAAAGCAGCAGAGAAACTACTTCAGTTTTATCAGGGCGATAAACTCAAAGAGTTAATCGATCATTTGAGAAGTGGATTAGAGTCGTCTACCGAAATACTAGAGCCAACTGTAGAGCAGCCAAGCCGTAACGGACAATCCACAAACAACCATGAAATTGCGATCGCAGCTGCGTCGCCCACTAGCAGTATCGAGCAGTCTGAAGCTACTGCTGATAAATCTACTTCTTCTCCTAACTTAGATTTACCAGCGATCGAACCCGCAAAAGATGTTGTTGAAAATACTGTTCCTGAAAATTGGGAATTGACTTTAGAAGAACTGGCTAAACGCTTAAAACGCAGCCTTAGCTCAATCCGAAGAGAGACATATAAAGATCAAGACCCCGCTGAATTTACAAATTGGACAAGAAAACGAGATCCAGAGGGCATCGGGTGGCAGCGCAGCGACAAAAAAAGAGGGCGTTCTGTGATTTATATTCCTGCATTAGAACCCAAGCGGGAATAGTTAAAGCCTAACAACGTTACTTGGTTTATTCAACAACTTAATCAGCAATTATCAATAATCCAAAGCGGAATCGTTTCTTTGGATAGGGGGTTTATGCTCTCAAAAGAAGAGATTACAGACTGGTGCGATCGCCTTAATCTCTCTGAGGCAGCACAAAATATTATCGATCGAATTCGTTCTTCAGAACCTTCCCGTCGCGTAGGTGGTGGTAGCGGAAATGTTTCTGGACGCTACCCTAGCCGTAAGATGGGAGTCACTATTCAATTTGAATCTCATCGGGTTGAATTACCAGTTATTTATCAACTAGAACATGATGAAGATGTCTTAGAATTTTACGACCAACCACCACAAATTAAGCTTGACTATCAAGCAAAAAATGGGCGTAAACTAGGTGTTTTACACACTCCTGATTTATTTGTTATCCGAACTAATTCGGCTGGGTGGGAAGAATGTAAAACTGAGCAGGATTTAAAAAAGCATTTCTTGGATTTATGCCGTGCTATTTCAGCAAGATATGTTGATTATCGAAAAACTCTTCGCTCACAGCGAATAGAGCAGTGTTGTCAAGAAGTAATGCAGGTTGCCTTAGAAATTTATACTGAAGGGGAAAAACCTACTCGCAGCAAAGTTGCCAGTCGCCTCAGTAAACCAGCTTACTTTAGAGATAAAAATGTTTGTGCTGCTTTGTTAACCATCCAGAGGCAACTTGGAGTAGAAGATTGACAGATTTAAAATAACCTAGTATAGTTCCCGCTTAACCTGAGTTCGGGATAAACTGAAAGCTTAATTCTATCGTTGGCTGAAACTCCTATTCCAACAAAATCGTTTTAACCCCAACGGAGTTATTTAGGAACCATAACCTTGCCACGCTTTATTGGAACCATAAGCTTGCAATTGCGGCAAAGTTATGGGTAAAGTCACAAAAAATCTAGCTTTTCAACCCTAAAAATTGATG
Source organism: Phormidium sp. (assembly GCA_049589015.1). Lineage (GTDB taxonomy): Bacteria > Cyanobacteriota > Cyanobacteriia > Cyanobacteriales > Aerosakkonemataceae > Floridanema. The sequence goes on from JBAVZX010000446.1 coordinate 2,783, forward strand.
CGGATGAAAGGACTTGAACCTTCACTTCTTGCGAAACCAGAACCTAAATCTGGCGCGTCTGCCAATTCCGCCACATCCGCTCGAATCTGTATATTAACACATTCACACAATAAATCAGTATAGCAGATTTCTTTTCTCAAGTAAACCAACAGGAATTAGAAATTCCCGGTGATTTCGGCAGGTTGTTGGGCTTTTTGTAAAGATTTTTTGCAGCGACTTACCTAAAAGTGCAGGTGCGATCGCGTCCCCAATACTGTGGCACAATAGAAGGTAATAACATTCTATATTAATCTTTTTGTCCATCTCCCTTTTTATCCAACCTCAGCTTTTTAGCTACTCGACGCAACTCTTGCCAAGTTTTCGGTAATATTGTAATTTCAGCAGCTTTAAACACACGAGGAAGATTTTATATGATAAAAATAGAAATAAATAAGTTTTAAAACATTAAAAGAAACCAACTTTAATTGGGTTCAAAATAATGAAAACCATCATCCCCACTACCTTAGTAGTTTTAGCCTCTACCAGTATTGTCCTCGCTAACCCCGTACAAGCGCAGTCTCCGACAATACTCAATCAACAAACAGAAGATTTCACCTTATCAGGCGACTCTTTAGAAGGAATTGAAAATCGCACCGTAGAAGGCGACTATCGCCAATTCTTCGGCGGAAATGCTGCCGCTAGTACAATTAATGAAAGCTATGAAATGACCAAAAAAGGCAATCGCAACCC
>JBAVZX010000447.1:0-2635 GCA_049589015.1 Phormidium sp.
GTATCACACAACAAGTATAGCAAAGATAATTTTAAGAATCAGTGTCTATTTCTACTAATTTTGTTCTTGAGGACAAACCTGATTTAATGGTAATTTGGGATTTGGAAACGTTAAACTTCTTTGCCAAGAGTTTAATTAATTCTTCATTGGCTTTACCGTCAACTGGTGGTGATTTTAAATGTACGGTTAGGCTACCATCAGCTGCTTCTTGAATGCTTTGCTGTTTAGAATTAGGTTTAACTTTAACTTGTTTTTTCATGCTCGTTTCCTTTCCGCCAAAGTTGACGCAACCATAACCAACCGATAAAACTACCTATTAAATAGTAAACAAAGTCTTGCCAATCAAATTGAGTTCCTAGTGTCATTCTTCCTAAAAAGGTATAGCGAAATCCTTCTAAAAATGGTGGTTTCCAAAGTTGGAGAATTTCTATTATACTGTTAAAGATCAAAACCCAAATAGGAATTTGTCTGATTGCGGAACGAGTGGGAAGGAAAAAAAAGATGACGAAACACCAAAATATTTGGTAGAGAATGTCTCCTGCGTAATAGTTAATCCATAATTGAGCAGGGCCGTTATAGAATTTTGTGAGTAAGCCTAGTGGTGTAATAATCAGTAGTGAAAAGAGAGTTAATCGACGGATTTTGGTTTTATTATAACTCAATCTTTTACCTCTCTTAGTGAATTTAGACAAAAAACCTATCTGACTTATATTATCCCTCAGATAGGTGTGGATTTTGAGATTCTCATGGTATGGACTAATTCCATAAGTACCGAGAAAGGAAACACGAGATGGTAAAAAGTTTAGATGATGTAAAGCGTTCTGCTATTGCTGTGGAATTGGCAGATATGGCAGAACTGCAAAAGTTGCTGATTGCTAATGAGCAAAAATTTATACTGAGTTAACTGTACACGCGAAAGTTGAAGAGTTAACTCTCTACGCCATGACAAGGACAATCCCATTTTTTTTCTGCTGTTAATGTTTAATTGTGGAAACAATCCAACTAATTCCATCAATTAAATAGTATGCGCCGATGAGTATTAACGCCAAACTACCAAGGTGAGTAATTTTTTCAGAATATTTCAATAAACCGCGAGTTTGTTTTGCTAAACCTGCGAACAAACTGGCGAAGAAAATTACTGCTGTATAACCTATGGCATAAAAAAACATTGCTAAAGTTGTGTGCAGTTGTGAACCTGTAGCAGAGGCGGCAGCTAACACAGCAAACATGATTGGACTAGTGCAGGGAGAACTGACTAAAGCGAAGGTTAAACCAACACCATAAGCCCCAGCAAAGGGAATTTTAAAGTTAGTTTGAGGTAATGGTAGGCGGATAATTCCTAATAGTGAAAGCGCCATAATAATAATGAACACGCCCACTGTTAACTGGACAAATCCTCGATATTTAAGTAAAATAATTGTGGCAAAAGAAGATAATATCCCAAACAAACTGAGGATTGTTACTACACCTAAAACAAATGCTCCAGCTTTGGCAAAAGCATCCCAACGGGAGGTGATTTCACGAGTGCCAATGTAGCTGAGATTGATGGGAAGTAAGGAGAGAATGCAAGGTGAAATACTCGCAATTAAACCCCCAGCAAATGAGAGTAAAAATAAAACTAGGGGATTATTTGTATTTTGTTCTGTGAACCATTGCTGATAGCGATCGCCTATTCCCAAAACAAAATTGTCGATCGTTTCCGATATGCCATTTTCACTCAATAATTTACTGGCTAATATGATCAGGATTGTGGCTCCAAACAATAATCCAAATAATAACCAACCGGAAAATTTAGGTTTAGTAAATTTTTCCACGAACCATTTGCTGAGAGTCATATACTAATTTCCTGAAGTTTGAAAGTTGCGAGGGCCAGAATAACCAGAAATATCAGCGAGTTCTTTTAATGGAATACCACCTTCATATAATTTCCCATTAATTTGCCAGGTTGGAAAAGCTCTAATATTGATTTTTTCGCAAAGTGCTGTTTGAGGATTTTTTCCACGAGGATCACATTCAATGCGAATATTTTCTTGAATAATTTTGTTTCCTTGGCTACCAAATTGTCGCTCTTGCCAATTACAAACTGTACACCAAAAAGCAGCGTACATTTTGGCATCTTTCTGTTTTAAATGATTTGCTAAAGCAATTTCTGGAGTCACATTTGAATTTGCAGTAGATGCAGGTTCTTTAGTAGGAATCGATTTAGTTACTGCCGAAACTGTTGGGGTTGCATTTGGTGCTATTTGAGCTTCTACTTTAGGGGATGTTTCTGTTGAAAAACACCCAGAAATAAGTGCTAATAAGGTGATAGTTGGTAGGCTAATTTTGGCAAATTGCATGGCTGTTGAGAATTTCATTGTTTGACTACTCAGGTTAACTAAAAATCTAAATGTTAATTACACAATTAATTTTCTAGAGTACTACATTTGTCCTGACCTCCTTCTGTTTATCAGGAATTTTATCTATAAAATCTCCATTTCTAATAGTTAGGACGAATCTTCGATTTTCAATCTTATCATTCTGCCGTACCAATTAGAGTAAATGCTGCCCAATTTTTAGGATTAGGATGCTTAAAAATTGTTGTTGAATGTTGAAACTTAAATAAACATCGCCAATTACTTGTATAGATTTTGCT
>JBAVZX010000448.1:0-2321 GCA_049589015.1 Phormidium sp.
ACCTAGCTATGGTACTTACACCGCAATTATTTCATATATTCCTTTGCTCAATGACCAAGGAGAACTCTATCAAATTCTCGGCATTACTCACGATATTAGTAAGCGCAAACGTGCTGAGGAAGCTTTGCGGTTAAGTTTAGAACGCTTCCGCATTGCTTTAGAAGGTTCTCCCATCGCTGTGTTTAACCAGGATCGAGAACTCCGCTACACTTGGATTTACAACTCTCAACTAGGCTTACAGCCAGAAGAAACTCTGGGTAAAATAGATGCAGATCTTATGGATATGGATGATGCTGCTAAGTTAAGTCAAATCAAGCAGCGGGTACTCTTAACTGGAAATGGTGTTCGGGAGGAAGTTCATGTTAGTAAAACTGGAGAGTTTGCTTATTATGATTTGACTATCGAACCATTGCGGGATGAATTTGATCGAGTTGTCGGTATTACTGGTGCTGCGATCAACATTACGGAACGCAAACGCACAGAAGCACAGTTGCAAATTCGCGCACAACAGCAAGCTGCGATCGCTCATTTAGGACAAAGGGCATTATCCGGCATCGATTTAGATAAATTGATGAAAGAAGCCACAACTCTAATTGCCCACATCCTTGATGTTGAGTATTGCGAAGTTCTGGAACTTTTGCCCGATCGACAAAAAATCCTCTTGCGTTCAGCTTTTGGCTTCGGGGAAGATTTAATCAAGCAAATCACTGTTAATACAGGTTTGGAGTCTCAAGCAGGTTATACTTTACTCGCTGCTGAACCTGTAATCGTCCGTGACTTGCGTTGTGAAACTCGCTTTACGCCTTCCCCACTGTTGCAAGAACATCAAATTATTAGTGGACTGAGTACAATTATTGCTGGAGTTCCCCAACCGTTCGGTGCTTTAGAGGTCCATACTAGTAGTGAATACACCTTTACTCAAGATGATATTTACTTTGTGCAAGCGGCGGCAAATATCCTTGCAGAGGCAATTGAAAGACAAAAAGCTAGGGAAACTTTACAGCAACAATCAGAGGAGTTGGCTTTAGCAAATCGCCTCAAAGATGAGTTTTTGGCAACTATTTCTCACGAACTGCGTACTCCACTCAATTCTATGCTAGGTTGGGCGAAACTGTTGCCTACCAGGAATTTTAGCCCGGAAACTGTGGCTAGGGCGATCGAAACTATCGCCCGCAATACCCAAGCTTTGGCACAATTAATCGAAGATGTGCTAGATATGTCCGATATCATTCGCGGACGGCTGAATTTAGAAGTTGAGTCTGTGTCTTTGGATATGGTAATTGAACAGGCGATCGCTTCACTCAATCTCGCAGCAGAAGCGAAAAATATTCACATTTGCTCCGTGATGGACTACTCTGTAGGAATTGTTTTGGGTGATGCCAATCGCTTACAACAAATAGTTTGGAATCTGCTCTCTAACTCAGTTAAATTTACCCCTAATGGTGGACGAGTAGAAGTTAGGCTGACTAGAGTGAACAACCATGCCCAAATTCAAGTCAGCGATACCGGAAGAGGTATCAGTCCTGATTTTTTGCCTCATGTATTCGATCGCTTTCGCCAAGAAGACGGTTCTATTACTCGTTCTTACGGGGGTTTGGGTTTGGGGTTAGCGATCGTCCGTTACTTAGTCGAACTGCACGGCGGCACAATTCACGCCGAAAGCTCCGGCTATGGAAAAGGCGCAACCTTTACCGTTAAACTTCCCTTGGTATAGCAGGGGGGATCAAAGAAAATACGTGCTAGCGCATACAAAGAGCGGGAATGCAAATCTAAAATCTCCCAGTCTCTAGTCCCTAGTTCCAAGTGCCCAGTCCCTAAAACCAGGCTAATTTTACGAAAAAACGGAGAGGGAGGGATTCGAACCCTCGGATGGGTCTTACGATTCCATCAACAGATTAGCAATCTGCCGCTTTCGACCACTCAGCCACCTCTCCAAGGTGACAGAAATTTATAATAGCACGCTTTCGATAGATAATCCAGCAAATTTTCCATTAATTTTGAGTTGTTTCCCCATCTTCACTCCCTGTCCCTGTCCCAGCGTCCCAGCGTCTCCTCTGCCCCTTTTGCTACTTGCCAAATTACGATGAGTATGATTGCACCTAATACCAATTCTCTATGAAGATACGCTTAATTAAGGGCAATTTTACAGAGAATTGGTATTAGCTCTGAAAATTTGACAAGTTGAATTCAACAGATCGTAGTCCAGTCTTTACATTTTTTCACTCTTAGCTCAGATCTTGCACCAGGGCTAAAAACCGGGTTTCTTGCAAATAGCTAACCCTGAAACCCTAGATTTTCCGTCAAGAAACCCGGTTTTTCAA
>JBAVZX010000449.1:0-3192 GCA_049589015.1 Phormidium sp.
AACTCCTTTGCTAGCAGAAGTGAAAGCAGAAGTGAAAGCAGAAGTGAAAGCAGAAGTGAAAGCGGCAGAGGAAAAGAAAACTCAACAGAAAATTACAGCAGGAATTAAAACTTTTGACCTGACAGAGAAACGTACCTTTTTTATTGATGGGTGGGATGCTGGTTAGTTAGCTTTTTTCGCTTCTGTGAAGAGAAGCAGGAACAGTTTTATATAACGGTTTTAAATAATCAATTTTTTGGGTCGTGAAATTTTTCAATTACTTTTAATTTGAGAGTGAGGTTCTTTTCTTTGGGGGAAGATGCTGTTTCAGTCTTGGCTGAGGTGGCATCTTTCTGTAAAACTACTTAATTTGCCAACCTTACTCAGAAAAAATACTTAATGTTGAGCCGAATGCAGCTTCAGCAATTAGTTAACAATCTGGATTAATTAGATAATCTTTGAAAAATTTACTATTAGGATAATTTTTTTTTAGATTAATTACTTGTTTTCCCTTAGAAAAAAAGCCAAGAATCTTATGTATAACCTTATATTAACCTTCGGTAAAATTAAATTTTATTTAAAGTTAAAGAAGTTTTTTGTTGGTGGTAAAGCTCAAAAGCTTGATTTTACAAAGATCCGACTCAAACTTGTGTTGGTTTAGAGCTAATAAATGCGTAACTTATTAAATATTTTTTATATAAAGATCGACTGTAACTAATGACATTCTTAACTACAGTATGAAAATCTGTGTATTGAGAGATAGCAATCATTCTAGTTCAGCCAAATCTTGCACTAATAGTATGAGAAATTAAGCAATAAAATTTTGCTAGATTGATTGACAAAAACTCCTAGTACTGTCTGAGGAAAAATTTTACTTATGGATTCTTACACTACTAAATTATCAGCCGGATTCTTAGCCGCTACAGTATCATTAACTTTAGCTAGTCAAGCTCAAGCAATCACCTTCTCTGGTAGTTCTTCTGGTGAATGGGGAATGCCTGCCAATCCTTCTGGAAGTACTTTTATTTCTAGTGAAAATAGCGGGGCAAATAATCGTCTTTCTTGGGGGCGGATAGATTCATGTGGGGGAGGCTGTACACCATTCAATAATTATGTTCAATATGACAATGTAAGTTTTAACGCTGAAGTAGATACTCTGTTTAATATTGGCAATCTCAGTTACCGCAATGGCTCTGTATGGGATGGTTTCAATGGTGACTTTCCTCTAAACTTATCTCTATCTTTGACCAATCCGTTCAGCAGCACCAAGGATTTTAACTTCTTGTTCAATATCTTCAACACGCCGAATGTTAGTGGGGATGCGGTTCTAGATGGCGACAAGCTACGTTTTTCTACTGCTGGGTTCTCCAGTGAAACTTTTAACTATGATGGAGTAGATTATACTCTGGAGTTAGTTGGTTTTTCTTCAGATGGTGGTCAAACGATCGTCAATGAGTTTAATTCCCCAGAAGGTTCTATTGCTACGGCATCTCTATATGGTAAAATCACAGCTTTTACGCCACCAACACCGCAAAGTGTTCCTGAGCCAGGAACTATAATTGCTTTGTCTGCGTTAGGAATTTACTGTGTTTTCCGTTTTCCGTTATCGCGCTCAGAAAGCTGATTAAGCTAGAAGCGTACAAGTTAAACCATAACTTTTAATCAAGTCAACGAAAATGCACCGTATTTTTCCTGGGAAAGTACGGTTATTTTTTTATTACTAGCGGTTAAATTCTGGATAATATAGTTGTCAAACTAAATTAAAACAAAATCCGTGTTTTTCCTAGTGGAAAGCGCGGCTCTTTTTTTGGATGATGTGGGATTCAGTAACCTCAATTTAGCAAGTCTTGATCTGACTCACCAGCATCACAATAAAATCAGGATCGATCGCATTTTCCGGCAAAAAAGGAGACTCAGTTGGGAAAGCTTGAGTAGGTAACTTGGTTTCAGTGCTAGCGGCGCGAACAGCTTTAATGTAACAATCGGAAAATATTTCTAGATAATAAGGTTTGAGGCTAGGGCTGTCTTCTAATAAAGATTCTATTTGATAGAACTGTTCCCAAATTGTACTGACCCAACTCCCGGAACGTTTTTCCGGTTGAAATTGGTATTTGAGTAGGTGCATCAGTAAAACTATTAATCGGTTTTTCAGTTCGCGGCGTTTCTCCTTGCCCATATCTTCTATTTCTGCGATTAAATGCTCAAAATCAAGGTATTCTAATTTGCGATCGCGCAATAACTTAGCGGTTTCCTCCAGCCAGAGGCAATAATCGCGATCGTACAGAAGGTTAGTAGTCATAACGGCAAAATAGCGATCGGGTGGTACTAAAAATCGAGGGACACAAAAAGACGATTAGGATCTTTGTTTGGTCTTGATCTTACTCCGTAAGTAGATCGATCGCGTTCAGTGGTACTCTAAAGAGTGGCATTGGTAAATGTTAAAACGTTTTCCCTTATTGAGATAGGCGCAAGCATGGTAGCCACCACAGAAAAGACAAATAGCGGGCGGATTACCCAAATTATTGGTCCCGTTGTAGACGTTGAGTTCCCCAGCGGTAAAATGCCGCGAATTTACAACGCCTTGATCGTCCAAGGCAAGAACGAAGCTGGACAAGAGATGTCTGTAACTTGCGAAGTACAACAATTGTTGGGCGATAACCAAGTACGGGCTGTTTCCATGAGTACTACTGACGGATTAATTCGCGGTATGGAAGCAGTAGATACTGGCGCTCCTATTAGTGTACCCGTTGGTGCTGGTACTCTAGGTCGGATTTTCAACGTATTGGGCGAAACCATAGACAACTTAGGCCCTGTAAATAGTACAGAAACTTCTCCGATTCACCGCGCAGCACCCAAGCTGGTTGACTTAGAAACCTCTCCTTCCGTTTTTGAAACAGGCATCAAAGTTGTAGACCTTTTAGCACCTTATCGTCGGGGTGGCAAAATTGGTCTATTCGGTGGTGCGGGTGTGGGCAAAACCGTAATTATTCAAGAACTGATTAACAACATCGCTAAAGCTCATGGTGGTGTGTCAGTATTTGGTGGTGTGGGCGAACGTACCCGTGAAGGTAATGACCTTTACAATGAATTCAAAGAATCTGGTGTTATTAACGAAAAAAATATCGCCGACTCTAAGGTAGCTCTGGTATATGGTCAGATGAACGAGCCACCAGGAGCTAGAATGCGGGTGGGCTTGAGCGCTCTGACTATGGC
>JBAVZX010000450.1:0-10761 GCA_049589015.1 Phormidium sp.
TGTTAGAGGTGTTGTTAAAATCTGGAGGATTTTCTGTAATAATTGATTCTAAATTTTCTAATTCTGATTTTTCGTTAACTTGTGAAGGATGAGAATAATTATTAATACTACCACCAATAACATAGTTACTAATATTTTGTTTAGAATTATAAAAACCTAACCTTTCAACAGAAGCCCGAAAATTAGACTTATTCAAATCTTCTCCCAAAGCTTCAGACAGAATTTCCCAAAGTGCATAAGCTTCATCTTTTGCATGACCTCGCGTACACTGATATTCTTTAGCAATATCAGCATATTTCCGCCCGTTGAGAACACCTTTAATAATTGCTCTTTGCAAACTATCGAGGTGCTTACCAGTTTGAGCGAACATCAGTTCATCCAAGTATTTCAACACCTCTGTTACGTCCATAGTCTGTGTATTAAAACCTACTTTATCCGCCATTATCCGCTACAATCCGCCCCTTGTAAATATTTTTAATATAACTCCCGTCTTTTTCCGTCTCTTTCCGCCAGCCAGATGTGATGACATCTTTGAGATGCTGGGAATAAAGTAAAAAATATCACCTAATCGAACCTTTGGAAAATTTTTATATGTCAAAGAAGGTGTTAATTTCGTCTGCTAGTGTCTTAATATCATTACTAGGTTTCTTGTTTGCTGCTCCAGCGTGGGTAAATGGAAGAGTTAATGTTTCTTCTTCAGGAGTAGGAACAAGTAGTCGAGATATTAGTGGAGAAAATTTTGCTCAATCAGATAGAACTCGCACATTTGAGAAACCCCTTATAGATGGTTATCCAATTGATGTTGCTTTAAAGGGTGAATCAGGAACAGATCCGGCTGCGCGACAACGAGGAGCGCAAAGATTCTGTTTAACTCAAGGGTATAGTAGAGTCGTAAACCACGAATATGCGTCTGCTGGCTTTGAAAATGAGGAACCTGGTACTTGGCAATGGGACAGAAATAATCGAAACTGGTGGTTTTGTGCCTCCTGTGGGATGTACTTTAAGAAAATCACTTGTAGTAGATAGATTTTTAAGATCGCTCGCTCCCTGACTCACCTTACCAATAGCAGAGAGGACTTTTTTTCCCAGTCATTCAACTAACTCAAGGGAGGCGATCGCCTATAATCCATCTAGAGCTAACAAAATTAACCTATGCCAGTTGTAGAAGCTAAAGTCTATGTAGAGTATTGCAGTGGAAGTTATTGGATAGTAGGAGAGCGAATCTCTTTAGATTCAATCGTGTATGCTTTCCGTAACGGACTCTCTGCTGAAAGCATCACTCAGTCTTTTCCATTACTAACATTAGAACAAGTTTATGGAGCGATCGCCTTTTACCTTGCCAATCGTGCTGAAATTGATACTTACCTTTTAAAAGAAGAGGCAACATTTGATGCCATGCCTCAACCCTTACAAGAGGACGATCCAGCTTTATATCAGAAACTAATATCAGTTAAAGCCAAGAGGGAGAATTAACAGAAGTGAGCATTCGCTATCAAGCTGATGCTGATTTAAATCAATCAATTGTTACGGCAATTTGGCGACGAGAACCTACAATTGATTTCCAATCTGCCTCTGCTGCTGGATTACAAGGTTTAAAGGATTTAGAAGTGCTGACACTGGCGGCGCAACAGGAACGTATTCTTGTTACCCACGATCGTAAAACAATGCCAACCTACTTTGCAGAATTTATTACTAGCAATCAAAGTGCAGGAGTTTTAATAGTATCCAAAAAACTGTCTATTGAATTAGTCGTTGATGAACTTATTTTAATCTGGTCAGTATCAAGTGAAGCCGAATGGATTAATAGAATTGCCAAAATCCCTCTCTAAAATAACCAAGGAAAAAATTTAGATATGAATAAACTATTCTTTTCCGGCGTACTTGTAACTATAATTTGTTCAATTCAAATGTCATCTTTTGCCCAATCATTGCCTAGATTGCGGCAATATATGAATTATGCTCAAGTTAGAACTATGTTAATTCAGCGAGGCTGGCAACCTGTAGTTAATTCCGAACAAGTGAATAATCGTGTTCCAGACAGTACGATCGACTATTTAATCAAAAAAGGCTATACAGAAATTGTTGATTGTTCGGGAACAGGATTAGGGCTTTGTTTGTTTCAATTTAGGAATGCTAAAGGGCAAAACCTTTTTGTAACAACGATCGATAATCAGTCTGGACAAGAGAGTAAAATCTATGGTTGGAGGATCGAGTAAATAGTTTTATTCCAGTTAATTAAAATTAGCAAATTTACTCATATAAAAAGCGAAGCCTATGCCTAGCAGAGGCTTCGCCAACGCACTGACTTTACTTCAGCAATAAAAGAGGCGATCGCCCACAGTCTATTTAGGTAACTAACAGCTATCTAAGTGTCAAGCTAGAACCATTAAAAATTACATCATTAGTTTCACACAAATTGACATTTCGCCGCTCTACTTCTTGACTTTGTGTTGTGACTACCTTAATATCATAAACGCAAGTACCAGCTGCTCCCCTGGAAAAAGTGATTTCTGTAGATTTACCGCTGTCTAAAGTTTCTTGTCCCAAAACATCCTCTTCCCATTGATCTGTATTTATCGTCGAAACATACACTTCATTAATGGTTAATTTGCTGTCATTAATTAGATTGAAATCCCGCTGATCCGCTAAAGCTACCTTTGGATTTAACGAAATTAACGGTAAAAATAAAACTGTGGCTGATACAAACTTACGTAAAGATCGTTGCATCATTGATTCAAATTCTCCTACTGATAATTGAGGTTGGCAAAAATCCCAGTTGCACAATAAATTGCAGCTACAAAAACCAAGCCTGCTGAATTTAAGTAAATAAATTCAGTCCGCGCAGGCAGACTTTATTTTTATAGCCACAGAGCACAAGCCTCTGGGTAATTGCATAACGTCGAATACTTCGATTTAACATTTTATACTAGTGTTGATAAAGGTACAAGAGGATCTAGGAAAGAATGTCGGAAGCGATCGCATTTGTTCACTAATTATTTTTAGTTCTGATTAGCCAATTTGTGAGATAATGTCTTCCATATAATTTCTATTTTTGCCCAGAAAATCGCAAATAGTGGATACTTTACCTGACAACTACCCAGACACAAACAAGGTACAGCCAAAAACCAGCAAAATTATTAATCAGCTGGCTTTATTAGCGATCGCTTATGGCATCATTATCCGTATATCGCAATACATCAACAACCGTTCTTTATGGGGAGACGAAGCATATATTGCCCTAAATATCATCAATCGCTCCTACTTACAATTATTGCAACCTTTGGATTACGATCAAGCAGCACCTCCGGGATTTTTGTGGGTAGAAAAACTGGCGGTGCAGTTATTTGGTAACAATGAATATGCGCTGCGATTGTTTCCTTTAATTGCGGGAATTGTTTCTTTATTTGCACTTTATCAAATAGGAAAATGGAGTTTATCTGCGATCGCCCTACCCATTGCCTTAATCTTGTTCGCTTGTTTAAAATATACCCTTTACTATGCCACCGAAGTCAAGCAATATTCCAGCGATATCATGGTAGGATTGCTGCTTTGTTTGCTGTTAATTCCGCTGCGCGATCGCATCCTAAAAAAAAGCAAAGTTTTCTTACTAGGATTCTTGGGAATAGTTGCAATGTGGTTTTCTCATACTGCCATTTTCGTATTAGGAGGAATTGAGTTAGCCAGCTTAATTACTAGTTCAGCGTCAAAACGAGAACCTATCATTATTAATCGCTTACCAGCTTATTTAATTTGGCTAATTGGTTTTGTACTTTACTACTTTTTCCTCATTTCTAAATCCCTGAAAAATGAGTCATTACAAACCGCTTGGAGTCCAGAATATCCCCAAAGTATTTTTGATATACTTTGGTTACTAGACTCTTTTGGAAGATTCTTTCATAAACCATTAGGCTTTCCTGGTATTGCAGATGGAATAGCAATTTTTGCCTTTGCGATCGGCTGCATTACTTTGTATAGAAACAACCGCATTAAATTATTAATTTTAGTCTCTCCCATTCTGGCTACCTTGACAGCGGCTTATTTGCATAAATATCCCTTTCGGACAAGATTAATTTTGTTTCTGACTCCCTATTTCATCTTAATTATTGCTGAAGGTGCAGCTTTTCTTTTATCTCGCCTGAATCTTGACAAATTCAACCAACAGCAGCGACGAAACTATGTCGGTATTTTCGGAATAATTATTAGTTTTTTCCTAATTTTACCCTCTGTATTTCAAGCCGGAGTATTCTTATTTCAACCAGAAACTAAATACGAAATTCGTCCCGTAATAGCATATATCAAAGAACATCAACAACCTAACGATGTGCTATTTGGTGATGGCGGAGGAACTTCAGCACAGTTGGAATATTACGCCGAAAAATATGGATATGCTAAATCTCAATACGTAGTTGGTTATAATGACTTTTTGAAAAGAGAAGCAATATCAGACCAAGTTTGGTTAGACTACCGACAGCAATTTAGTCAACTGCAAAATCAACCGCGAGTTTGGTTTTTGTTTTCTGGAATTGGGTTAAAAGATAAAAGAGAAGAAATTGTGAAACCTCGACTCGATCGCATCGGTCAAAAAATCGATTATATTGGTAAACCCGGAGCATTTGCCTATCTTTATCAGCTAAAAACTGACTAAAAAACTCTTTCAGAAGCGATCGCTCATCAACAGATGTAAATTAGTACCAAAGAAAATCTTAATTCATTCCAAAGAAATAATTTTCTTGGACATCACCTTTGCTACAGTCAAGCTGAGAATCGGAGATGTTACAGTTTAATTGTAGCTACCTTCCCTAGTGACGGTTGCTTTTAAGTTTATGAGTTAATGAATTAGGAAACCTCCCATGTCTGAAACTCAACCAGAACAAACCACAAATCAATCTCCAGCCGTTGTAACTCCTACCCCAGTTGTCACTCCTCCTACAACAACAGCAATTCCACCTACAAACAATGGATTGTTGAGTAATTGGAAACTGAAAGCTGGCATCATTGGGACAATTTTAGCTATCTTTGCTATTGGCATATTTACTCTAAGCTTCTATTGGGTCAACATAGTAGCATCTACGGGGCTAAATAATTGGTCTAAACGTGCCAATGCTCAACCCATCTCATGTATGATGAGGGACACTGATAATAATGGTTACGTTAGCTGTAGTTCAGAAGACAACGATGGTAAACCCATAGCTCTGGAATGTGGTTCTAGTATATTCAACATCGGTTGTCGAGTAAAAGTCAAAATGGAACCATAATTTTCATTAACTTATTTTTGAGAGTGAAGTGAATCGTGTTTTACCTCACTCTCAAGAAATTTAGATTTATGATTTGAGACTTTCGGTTAAACAAATACTCAAAAATCTAAAATCTAAAATTGCTTAGGCCATCACCATTCCACCATCCACATTAAATACTTGTCCAGTAATATAAGCAGCAGCAGAATCAGCCGCTAAGAAACGTACCATCCCAGCAACTTCTTCTGGTTTTCCGTAACGTCCTAAAGGAATAAATTTGAGGATTTCTTCAGATTTCAAATTGCTGGTCATATCGGTTTCAATAAATCCAGGTGCCACAGCATTTACTGTAATTCCTCGACTGGATAATTCCTTAGCAATTGTTTTAGTAAAACCAATCACCCCAGCTTTAGCAGCACTATAATTTGCTTGACCGGGATTACCCATTTGTCCAGCCACAGAAGTAATATTAACAATTCGACCAGAACGTTGTTTTAGCATTAGTTTACTAACAGCGCGAGTACAGAGGAAAACGCCTGTTAAATTCAGGTCAATTACTGCTTGCCAATCTTCAGGTTTCATGCGTAATAAAAGTGCGTCGCGGGTAATTCCGGCATTATTGACTAAAATATCAACTCGACCCCACTTTTCGGTAACAGCATTGAGGAGACTGTCTACTTGTTCCGCTTGAGAAACATCTGCTTGTAAGGCGACAGCTTCACACCCCAAGCTGTTAATTGTGGCTACTACTTCATCAGCTGCGCTACTGGAACTGGCATAGTTAACTACTACATTTGCACCTTCTGCGGCTAAAGCTAAAGCAATGGCGCGACCTATTCCCCGTGATGCGCCAGTAACAATGGCAACTTGTCCACGTAAACGCTGAAGATTTTCTGGCAATTGTTCCATGAAAAGTTCCTTTTTTCTCTAAATGCAACAGTAAGTAAAAACACTGCGCTAACTATCTTAGGTTGATTTGTACCCTAGTCAGACAGAATTTTTTCAATCAGGAATTAGGATGTATTTATGGTTGTTCAAAAAAAGGTTTTCTTATATGGCGACAAAACAAGAGTTCACGAGTTTTGACGATTTGTTAAGTCAGTCCGATTTGCCTGTGTTGGTCGATTTTTACGCTGAGTGGTGTGGCCCTTGTAAAATGATGGCAAAGATTTTAGAAGAGGTGAATGCTGAGTTGAGCGATCGATTAAGAATTGTAAAAATTGACACCGAAAAGTATGGGGAGTTAGCAACGCAACATCAGATTTATGCTTTGCCAACTTTAATCCTGTTTAAAAACACTAAACCTGTAGAAAAAATTGAAGGTGTAGTTCAGACAAAAGAACTAATTCAACGTTTACAAAGTTTCCTGTGATCGATCGAGAATTTACTTAAGCCACCTGATTCTCTGAGTCGGGTGGTTTTATAATTAAACTAATGTTTTTGCACCGAAAAGACAATGAGTGAAACAAAATCTAATCGAGTTGTGCGACGAGGTAGAATTTTTCCAGAAATTCAATGGTCTGAGGAAAAGAAAGCGCAATGGCAAGCTGAAAGTAAAGCCTTTCGTCAGCGTTGCGAAGTAATTTTTAAACGAGTGCAACCAGAGTTAATTAAAACTCATTACAACTGGTATATTGCTGTTGAGCCTGAGAGTGGAGATTATTTTATCGATAAAAATGACATGGTGGCAACAAAAATGGCTCTTGAGAAATATCCTCATCGTAAGTTACACCTTTTTCGGATTAATGAAACAGGGGTTTGTGGCACAATATGATTCAGGGGAGATTTGGCGAGAGTGATGAGTTGTTTTTTGAAATTGAGTTGATTACTGGGGAAGGGTTAGAGTTACCAGTTGAGGCGTTACTGGATACAGGATTTTCTGGTTGGGTAGCAATCAATTATCAAGATTTAGATGGTCTTGATTGGATTTTTGTAGAGCAACAAGTAATGGGAACAGCACAAGGAGATTTTGAGTTTGGCATCTATGCTGGAAAAATGCGAATAGATGGAGAAGAGTTTGATATTCCGGTTCATGTAGGGAATGGAGTTCCCGAAATTTTAATTGGTCGGCAATGGTTGAAAAGTCGGCGGTTGGTGGTGGATATGTTATTAGGTATTTTGACTTTGGGGAATGGGTAAAAAAATTATTGGTGCGTCACACTGCGTTAACGCACCCTACAATTAGTTTAAATTCGCTTGCAAAGTATCCAGCGTAATTCTATTGGTGGTCTACCATTAGCTACGGGGAAAATATCCCTACCAGTTGACCAATTAATAAACCATCCTGTCGGGGGCCAAGCTTCCTCTGGTAAATGTTCTTTTTCAAATTCAAATACTGGATCGTCAGAAACTATTTCTAATGGTAAACCTTCCATTGCTGATTGTAAATCTGCTTTAGTAAACAGAGAAGACCAAGCAATTTCTGACACTTCTCTGACAGTTTGATCTGGTTCGTAACCATCAACTGCCAAGAAAACATTAAACAGTAATAAACCACCAGAACGTAAGACATCACTCATTTTTGCTAGCAAAAGTCGCAGTTGATCTGCATCTCGAAGATGGGAAGTTACTTCAGAAACAATTGCTAATTTATAGTGTGCAGGTCGCATTCTCACCATTGGGTCGAGAATATTACCTTCAGTAACTACTACTGGTAAACCTTCTGCATCTACAGCTGCTTGAATTTGTTTCACAAAAGCGGGGGTTAATTCTACAGCATGAACTAAATAACCCTGTCTTCCCAAAGGTAATGTATTGCGACCTGTTCCGGCACCTACATCTAAAATTGGTGTAGTAGCCGGGTCTTGGTTCATTTCTGATACCACAGACATTAGTTTGGCATCTGGATGAGAACCAAATAAAGGTGGTTTTCTAGTTTCTACCCAGTTTTTATATTGGTCTGCAACAGTGGAAACTGCTGTAGAAATGTTGCAACTTAAACCCACATCTGGCGGCTTGGCTGGCTCGTATTTAATTACTACGTTAGAGTGGGGAGAAACTGCAAATCCTTGCTCTAGTCTTTTAGTAAGAATCTGACGCAACTGATCTAATTCTGTTTCTGAGAAAGGTCTACCAAAGGTTTCAAACAGTGTTCTCAGTCGCTTCATGTAATTATCTAACATGGAGGGTACGCAAGGTAGTACCAATTCTCCGCGGGGATAAATGCGACTATTCAGTTTGCCGATAATGATTTTGTCTAGTACAGCCGGATCGGTTATAAAAGGCTGTTGTTCTGTTGTTGTTGCTGGTGTTTCTTTAGAAGCGACCAAGTTGCTAGTCTCCGTTGCGTCAGATCTGTCAGATTGATTTTTGATTTTAACTTAACCTTTAGATGTTAAGACTTAAGCGATCGCTTTTCCATGATCCCGGCTGATCTGCTCAGGCAGTCGGCGCAGCTTGCCAACTGTAGTTGAGCAAAATATACTTTAATCAGCCGATTTTATCGTAAAACTTAGGAAAAGCATCGCCTATTATGTCTGACACTACTTTGATTGTTTCTCCCCAATGGCTATCTGAACATTTGGAAGATCCCCAAGTTATCATTGTTGATTGTCGTTTTTCTTTAGCCGATCCAGAATTAGGAAGCAGACAATATCAAGCTAGTCATATTCCTGGAGCATTCTATCTTGACTTGAACCGAGATCTTTCCTCGCCAGTGGGGGAACATGGCGGAAGACATCCTTTGCCTAATATAGAAGAATTGGCGGAAAAGCTAGCAGCAATTGGGGTGAATTCCCCAGAAACTTTAGTTGTTGCTTATGATGATTCTCGGTTTGCTTTTGCGGCGCGTCTATGGTGGTTATTGCACTATTTAGGACATGACAAAGTAGCTGTGTTAGATGGTGGGTGGAAGTCTTGGGTGAATGGTAATTATCCGGTGTCAGAAACTATACCAACTGGTAAACCAGGAAAATTTGTTGTAAGTTTGCGATCGCCAATGGTCGTCGATATTGAAACCGTAAAAACCCGCAAAGATTTACCCGAAGTTGTATTAATTGACTCCAGAGAAGGAGAACGTTACCGAGGAGAAAAAGAACCAATAGATCCGATCGCCGGACATATTCCCGGTGCAGTCAACTATCCTTGGCAAGAAGTCACAGACGAACCAGGAAATGCCAAACCAGCAGAAGCACAAAAAAGCCGTTGGTCAGAGGTAGAAAACGCCGAAGAAATTATCGTTTATTGTGGTTCTGGCGTAACAGCTTGCGTCAACTTACTCTCCCTAGAAATAGCCGGAATTAAAACCGCCAAACTTTACGCAGGTAGTTGGAGTGATTGGTGTTCTTACCTTAATAAATCGGAAAGTTAATACTGTAAGTAAGACTAAATAAAAAATCATTGTAATTCAGGTAACTTTCCGAAGAATCTCCAGTACTAAAACCAAACCTAAAAACTAAGTGATTCTGGCGATTCAAACTGTAAGTAATCCGACCAAGGAAGCGATTAAAATAATCTAATCGCTTTACCTTGGTGTAGTCAGAGAGGAAAAATTGATATTCCACACCGACTTGGAAATTCGGGCGAATATAGTAACCTAAAGACAGAGTTAAAAAGTGAGTGAACCGACTGAGATTATCGGGGTCAGCCAAATCCAGAGCTACATTATAATAAGAATATAGCTCTAACTTGGGAGTCAAAAAATCTCGTCTTGACAGCCACAAATAGAAGAAATCTTCCTTCAAAAAGCGATCGCCATAAGTCCGAAACAGCTGTTGATTATACCAACCAACTTCAGCCAACATCCGAGAATTCAACTGCTGACGAACACCAGCTTTAAAACGCACCAAATTATAATCATACTGAGACTCCTGAAAATAACGAACTAAATTACCATCCAGCGACAAACTTAACCAAGTCGTTGCGCCAATTTTCGGAGTTGACCAAAACAGCAATCCAGGGGCAAACATTGAATCCTTAACCGGATCAATACTAGAAAACAGATTATTGCTGCGGGAAAAATTTAGTGTAGGGACAAAATACAAAACAGGTTGGCGTTCCTGACGAGGAACTCTTTGTAACCGCAACCGCAACCTACCTAAATCTGGATCAACCTCTACATCTTGTTGTTCTGATTGTGTTTCCCTTTGAGCCACAGAAGAATCAGAATCAGAGACATTTTTTGGTTGAACATAATCCAGTGCTAAACTTTCTGCTAGTAGCAAACCATCAAGCCTTACCCCTAAATCTGACCATTGTAAATCGGCTGCGGACTTACTGACCGAACTGAAAACAGTTTTTTCCCCAGGAGTAAGGGGTAAATTAGGAGCCAGATGAGGCAAACTTTGCCCGGGAAAATCAGCAATTAAATGCTCTTGTTCCAGAGAATTCCCTGGACTAGCCACAGCAGCATTCAATTCCCAAGTCAAACAAGCAACACCACTAGACACTAAGAAAAACCAGAAATAAAAATTTTCTTTAGGTTGTCGCAGTGGTTTTAAATAGTGCTGTAAAGAAATTCTTAGCTTGCTAATAGTGGTACTCCCGGAAAAAAATTGACTGTTAAATACTGATTTTGAAGTAATTCTCA
>JBAVZX010000451.1:0-3344 GCA_049589015.1 Phormidium sp.
GCCCATTGCGGCTTTCACTTCTGCTAGGGTTTGATTGGCGATCGCACCAGCCTTTTCCTTCCCTTCGCGCAACACAGATTCCAGATAACCCTTCTCATTCATCACCGCATCATACTTATCTTGAATCGGTTTTAAAGCATTAATTGTCGTTTCTGTCAACAAAGGCTTAAACTGACCCCAACCCATATCCGCACATTCCGCTGCAACTTCTTCCTTCGTTTTACCAGAAAGTAGCAGATACAAAGTTAACAAATTTCGGCTTTCCGGTCTTTCTGGATCATCAAAAGACAAACCTCGCACCGGATCAGTTTTACAGCGCTTAATTTTCTTTTGAATTTCTTCCGGCGAGTCTAACAAATTAATCCGACTTAATTCCGAAGGATCGGACTTAGACATTTTCTTTGTCCCATCCGTCAGACTCATTACTCTCGCACCTTCCGATCGAATTAAAGGATCGGGTAACTTTAACACCTTTTTCCCATTACCAAACAAATGATTAAACCGCACCGCAATATCACGAGTCAGTTCCAAATGCTGCTTTTGGTCTTCACCTACAGGCACTTTATCAGCTTGGTAAAGCAAAATATCCGCCGCCATTAATACCGGATAATCTAACAAACCAGTATTAACATTTTCCCCCTGCTTCAGTGCCTTTTCTTTAAACTGAATCATATCTTGCAACCAGTTCAAAGGTGTAATGCAATTTAGCAACCAAGTTAATTCGCTGTGGGCGGAAAGATGTGACTGGACAAAAATACTTGAATAATTCAAATCTATGCCGCAAGCAAGATACAAAGCCGCAATTTTATATGTATTCTCTGCCAATGTAGCTGGATCGTGGGGAACTGTAATTGCGTGCAAATCAACCACACAAAAAAAGTTATCATACTCGCTCTGTCCTTCTACCCAATTGCGAATCGCTCCCAGGTAGTTACCCAGGTGAAGATTGCCAGTTGGTTGAACCCCAGAGAGAACTCGCTGTTTCGCCATAAATTTCTTAGACTGTCTGGAACCTGTTTCAAGGTTGCCTAAATAACTCACTTAACTAGTTTTACATTTTTTGATTCTCAAGTTTTCGGCAATTTCCTTAACGCATCTCCAAATAAGTTTCACAAAACTTTACTGAAACCCTCCTTTCGTTTTAAATAAATGGAAATTAAGCTGGAAAACAAACAATTTTTGGGTAATGAGGGTGCTTGCAGAGTTCAAGCTCAATATATCACGGTTTTTTAGTCTCTTTGTTGAATTCTTTCTACCTTGCAACTTCAGGAGTATAAAGAGATGAAAGCTTTACTGATTTGGCCTAATTTTCCGAATTCTTTTTGGGGATATCAAGAAACGTTGCATTTGGGGGGTTTGCGATCGACCAACCCGCCGTTAGGATTGATTACAGTGGCGGCGATGTTGCCGAAAGAGTGGGAAATTCGGTTTAGCGATCGCAATGTGCAACCGGAAACAGAGGAAGATTGGGCATGGTGTGATCTGGTGATTATTTCTGCAATGATTGTGCAGAAAGCTGATTTTCGCGCTTTGATTCAAAAAGGCGTTGCTTTAGGTAAAAAAGTGGCTGTTGGTGGACCCTTTCCCACTTCTGTGCCGGAGTTTGCGCTGGAAGCAGGGGCGCATTACCTGATTTTAGATGAGGGTGAATGCACAATTCCCATGTTTTTACAAGCTTTGGAACGAGGAGAGGAACAAGGGATTTTCCGTTCCCCAGAAAAACCAGATGTTACCCAAACTCCCATTCCACGCTTTGATTTGTTTGAGGAATACATTGATGCGTTTTGGAATATTTACGAACCAATGCCATTTTTAAAACGCACTTTTCGCCATTTTATGATGATGAATGGTTGGCGCGGAAGGTTAATGCCGAAGATTACTTTTAAGGAATTACGTTTGTTTTCTGCTGTCTGTTGGCGACAGGGTGTTTTGCGTTCAACTCGCTGGCTTTTTTGGTGGCAGTTAATTGCGATCGCACTTCGCAAACCCCGCCTATTTTATGATTATATGACGACTTTGGGCGTGGGCGAACACTTCTTTAAATACCGTCATGAAGTGCGAGATCAACTATTAACACAATTGGCAACAATGAAACAAGCCAAAGCAAAACACCAGGAGAAAGAAAGTTATCAACTACTATCTGTGAAGTAGGATTGAACAAAAATTTAATTTGCTCTTGAACTCAACCCAGTTTTTTCAATTTTAGCCCTCTAGTTATCTTTGGATGGGGCGGGCATCCTGCCCGCCTTGGTTTTCACGGAACTAGCAAAGCCAATTAATTACAAAATGTAAATTATGTTTTTGAAATGTTTTCGGAAGTTCTAATCCACTCTTGATAGGTATTATCAATAATGAAGTTTTGAAAGAATATATAAAATATAATGTAGGGGCGGGTTTATCCCAGATTTTTGGGGATGATAAGAGGTATCTGTTAAAAACCCGCCCTTAGATATGTTGATCTCATTTGTATTTAATTGGTGAGGCGTATGTGATAATTCCATAACTAACTCCTGTTCCTCTCGATCGATATTTTGACTCGCTTGGATGGTTGCTTGCAAATTCAGGAACATCTCGGCTAGTTTCTACTTCACCGAGAGGCGTTAATAACTCCTTTAAATAATCCTTGGCAAATTGGTCGTAAATAAATTTAGTCATCTAAAGCTTGTTTGGTAATTAGTTAAAATTACTAATATTACTCTCATTTAATGTTATCATAATATCAATTAAATTTCAGTAATTTTAGCAGGGTTTGCATTTGCTAAAACCTGCACTATTTTTTTTATAAAACGCCTTTATGATTATGAACTTTCTCGGAATTGACCTTGGTTGGAGAACTGGCGCAAGTGGTTTATGCTGCTTAAGTTGGCAAAATAACCAATTACAATTACTCGATTTAGACCGTCGCGAATCTATCTCTGATATTCTTTCCTGGGTTGACACTTTCGCACCCGCACCAACCCCCGCAATTATTGCCGTAGATGCGCCAACTTTGATTCCCAATGCAACAGGAATGCGCCTCCCGGATATCCTCACACATAAATTATTTCATCGCTATCACGCTGCTTGTTATCCGGCAAATTTAGGGCGACCTTTTGCTCAAAGAACTGTGGAATTTGGCTTAAGTTTAGAGGCTAAAGGTTTTGCACACGCCGCAACCATAGAAGCACAAAAATTGGACAGATACCAAATTGAAGTATTTCCTCATCCGGCAATTGTAAATTTATTTGGGTTAGAACGGATTTTGAAATATAAAAAAGGTAAATTAGCAGATAGACGCACCGAACTAATTAAACTACGCTATTATATTTTAAATTACTTACCAACTCTGCAACCAAAACTTAAAT
>JBAVZX010000452.1:0-6142 GCA_049589015.1 Phormidium sp.
ACCAGAGAATCTTCAACTCATTTTACTGGGAAATGATGGAGAAATCCTCTACGAAGTTACAGCGAGAATTGCTGATAATGTAATTCAAATGGAGTTTGACGGCGAAGTGGGAGAAGAGTTTAGTGTAAAGGTAGCTTTAGGTGATATCAGCGTGACAGAAAGTTTTGTGATTTGAAGAGAAACAAAGGACTAAAGTCCTGATTACAAACTTAATAATTCCAGGGATGCGACGATGGCTAAATTAGTTGTTTTAGAGTTGGGAAAGGGAGACTTCAATCAAGAGGTTGATGTGATTCTGGAGATTGGAGAAGAACAAAGTCGCCAATCTATTCGCATCAAAGGTGCTTTACCACCAGCACCAGATATTGCCCAACATTATCAACTTTGGCAATCAACTTATCGCAGTTTAGATGTACGTCGTCGCATTAAAATTAAACCTGCTCAAACTACTAATATTTCTATTAAAGATTCTCTTAAAGATTGTGCTAATTCGGCGGATTTTTTTAAATCTAGTTTACTTGGTTGGTACAAATCAGATAAGTTTAGTTCTATAAGGGAAAAGTTATTTCAAGAAATTGATAAATCGGCTGAAGTGCGGCTGATTATTCAAACTCAAAATCATCAGTTGCGGCGACTTCCTTGGCATCTTTTCTTTGAAAGTTTTCTGGATGTTTACCGTCATGCAGAAGTTGCTTTAAGTCCACCGGAATATCAAAGGGTAGAAAAAGCGACTTTAGGAACGGTAAGAACTAAGGTTAGAATTTTGGCAATTTTGGGTAATAGTGCGGGAATTGATATTGCAGAAGATCGTAAATTATTAGAAAATTTACCCGATGCAGAAGTGGTGTTTTTGGTGGAACCGCAACGTCAACAAGTTGATGAGTTATTGTGGGATGAAAAGGGTTGGGATATTTTATTTTTTGCTGGACATAGTTCTAGTAGAGGTGATGGAGAGACTGGACTGATTTATATTAATCAAACGGATAGTTTGACAATTGCTGATTTAAAGAATGGGTTGAAAAAAGCGATCGAACAAGGTTTACAATTAGCGATTTTCAATTCTTGCGATGGGTTAGGATTGGCAAATGATTTAGCTTCTTTGCATATTCCGCAGATAATTGTGATGCGGGAACCT
This sequence comes from Phormidium sp., assembly GCA_049589015.1. Lineage (GTDB taxonomy): Bacteria > Cyanobacteriota > Cyanobacteriia > Cyanobacteriales > Aerosakkonemataceae > Floridanema. Next base: position 1,136 of record JBAVZX010000452.1, read on the forward strand.
GTACCCGATAGGGTAGCACAGACTTTTTTAAAGCATTTTTTGACGGCATTTTCTAGGGGAATTTCTTTATATGCAGCTGTGCGAGAAGCGCGGGAAAGATTGCAAGCATTAGAAGATGAATTTCCTTATGCTACTTGGTTGCCGATTATTTGTCAAAATCCTACAGAGGTATCTATGAATTGGAAGAAAAGAGAGATTAACTGGCGGGAAATTTGCCATAAAATGTTGATAGCTAATCAGCGAGTAACTACAAATCCGCTGACTGCTAATGACGGAATGACATTTGAAATTGATGAAATTTATGTACCACTGGGATTGGTAGAGCGAAAAAAACTACCAAAGCGTAAGGATGAGGATTCGCCACAACAAGGATCAAAATTGTATGCTCCAGACGAATATGAAGTAACGCGAAAGTATCAACATGAAGAGTTTTTTGAGCAGGTTTTGAGAAATAAAGAAAGCGATAAAAGCCAAGGGAAACGGTTAGGAATTACGGGCGAACCGGGCGCAGGAAAAACTACCCAATTGCAGAAAATTGGGGATTGGATTTTGAGAGAAACTAACGATGATTTGGTCATTTGGGTATCTTTGGCAGATTTGCAAGAACTCAGTTTGGAGGAATATTTACGGCAAACGTGGCTTAAAAATGCTCTTGGGGTGGCGCGGGTAACGCCGGAAATGGAGGATGAGTTAGTTCGGGTTTTCCAAAGCGGAAAAGTGTGGCTGCTGTTGGATGGAGTAGATGAGATGGCGGTGCCTAATCCTCTCCAGAATATCGCCTTTCAGATACGGGGTTGGATTGCCCCAGCGCGGGTAGTTCTAACTTGTAGGCAAAATGTTTGGGATGCAGGTAAAAATGCCCTGGAAAATTTCGATGTTTATCGTAATTTGGATTTTAATCTAGAGCAAGTTAATAGGTTTATAGATAAGTGGTTTACGAATAATCGAGAAGCAGGAAAACGATTAAAAGTAGAGTTAGGAAAATCAGGAAAAGAACGGATTCGGGATGCGGTGAGAAATCCGTTACGTTTAGCACTTTTGTGTCGAAGTTGGCAACAGCGAGAGGGTGCTTTACCGGAAACTAAAGCCGAACTTTATCGACAGTTTACCGAGGCTTTGTACGAGTGGAAAGAGGAGAGTTTCCCCACAACTTCAGCACAGCGACGAGAGTTAGAGGCGGCGTTGGGAAGGTTGGGATTGCAAGCGATATCGGGTTCATCTTCGCGGTTTCGATTGACTAATCGGCAAGTTTGTGAGGTATTAGGCGCAGCAGATACACCACTATTTCAGTTAGCAATGCAGTTAGGATGGCTGAATCAGGTAGGGGTAGCAGCAGAAAATCCTTCTGAGAAAGTTTACGCTTTTTATCATCCTACTTTTGAGGAATATTTTGCAGCTTTAGCTATTGATGATTGGCACTTTTTCCTCAATCATGTTTCCCACAATCCTCAAGAAGGTAACTATCGGATTTTTGAGAAACAGTGGAAAGAAGTTATTTTGCTATGGTTGGGAAGAGAAGATATTAGGAATGAGCAGAAAGAAGGATTTATTAAGGCGTTGCGTGAGTTTCAAGATGGGTGCTGTGGGTTTTATGGTTATCGAGCATTTTTTATGGCAGCATCTGGCATTGCTGAATTTGCGAATTGTGAATATGCTGATGAGATTTTGAAACAGTTAGTTAAGTGGTCGCTTGCTACTTATGATGATCCTTTGACTGGCGAATACTTATTTTGGTCTGACCCTGTTGCTGATGCTGCTACAACAGCTTTGCAAGAAACTAATGGGAAAATGGCGATCGCATTTCTGAAGAAGTTTTATAATTCTAAGCAAGATGAAAATATTGGTTGGCAAGTTGCACAAATTGTAACAATGCTTGCTCCTGGTAACTCGCAAGCTATCCAGCTGTTGACTGAAATGATGAGCCCCAATAATTCCGCTCTAACTCGTTGCCATGCAGCTTTAGGGTTAGTAAAAGTTGATTCAAGCAACTTAGATGCAATTAAGATTTTGAGCGAACTATTAAAGAATAGCAAGGATGCGGAAATCATCTACATAGTTATGGACCAATTAGAGCAAATTGGGGTGGATAATCTAGATATTATCCAAGCTTTGATTGACCTAGAGAAAAGCGAAAATGAAGATATTTGCGTTACCGCTTGGACGAAATTATTGCACTTAAATCCAAGTAACCCAGAAGCAATTGCTGCACTTGCTGATTGGCGACAATCAAAAAACCTAAAAAGCCGTAAAAAGACAAATAAAAGTTCAGAGAATGCCTTTCAAAGAAGCAGCAAAGAAACTGCCCAAAATTCAGAGGATATCATCGACAACCTAATTGAAATACTGAACAATGATGAAGGATTTAATGGGTTTGATGAAATAATGACGGTTCAAAAGTTAGGTGAAGTAGCAAGCGGTACTGGCAACCAGAATGCCGTAGCCGCTTTGACTAATCTACTAAACTCTAGCGATGATTATAATATTCGTAGATTAGCTGCTATTTATGTTTGGAAAATTCACAGCAACAAATCAGAAGCTATTCAAACTCTCACCAAATTACTAAATGGCAGCGATGATGAGATTCGTCTTGAAGCAGCTAAGAGTTTGTGTAAAATTGACGAAGGTAATTTAGACTGCATCCAAACTTTAACTGACTTACTCAATTCAAGTAACCTAGATATCTGCTATCATGCTGCTACAAATTTATGGGAAATTAATCCAGGTAATGAGGAAGTCATTTATACTCTAATCGATCTAGTTTATCTTAACGATGATCGGAAAAAGTCATCTGCTCCTTTTCCGCGAGATATGGCTGCTGAAAAATTGAATAAAATTCTTACTGGTGATTGGTTTTCAGTAGTAGTTGCCGAATTAAAAGATTGCCAGCATGATGCCGCTTTCGAGGTAATTTGGCACTGCGCCCAAAACATGACTTATCCAGAATTTTATCAAGTTTGGCATTATTACCCCACTACTATTCATCCAGAAGCAACCGATAATATCCCAGCTACTTTCTCTTCCAGTTTTCAATTCCTAGAAAATCAAATTGCAAATATTTCTTCTCAACTACAATCTACTACTCAAACTTACCCTCTTTATATTGATGCTCAAGCATTGGTAGAGGAGACAGACACGGCTACTTTAGCGCAAGAAATTTGCACCCAAATTTATCTTGCTGCATCGTTAGATTCAGAATTTCCAGAGGAAATAGTTAACAGCGCCGCTCAACTTAAAACTAAGATTATTCAAGTCAAAAATTGCCTGCAAAAACAACATTTAGCTTTAATTTTTCACAATTGCCAACCTCATGCAGAATTAGTGAATTTCTGCCGAAAACTTCTCCCTGGTTTAAATAATTTTCTCCATATTGCTTGGATAACTGACGTGCCTATAGAACCACCTTTAAGGGGTTTTCCACCTAATCAACCGAATTTATCTAGTGTGATGCAAAGCTGGATCGATGAGATTGAGTAAAAAATCATGTATTTGGCAATGTAACTGAGTTTACAGGTTCAGAAGAATTGAGTTTTTCTAAGATAGAACAGTCATATCCAAAATTTAAAGATGAAAATGTGAAAGCAGTTGCGATCGCTTTTTCCCTATCTGCCATAACTAAATAAAATTGAGTAAGTTGGATATGCGATCGCACCATTGCTAAAATCAAAATATAAATTCCCAATTTGAGGAGCCTATTATGACCGAATCTATCATAAAAAGTGGGCAAAACCCCATTATAAGTAATGCCGATTGTATATTTGTCAAATCTGGCGAAGATACCATCAGAATTGACAAAGCTAAAATTATACCGATTGAATGGAAACTTAATGAGGGAGTAATTAACCTTGTTTATCAGGAAGATTGTGGCAATATTGTATCAGTTCAAGTTGACGAACAGAAAGATCCAGATGGATTTACAGCAGTTCTGGATTATATTAAAGTACTCAATGGAGGTTATTCAACCGAGTTCACTGGTGCCGAACTTAACTCGGAAGAAATCAAGCAGATGTATCCAGATTTTAACCCAGATGATGTAGAAGGTTTTGCCATTTATCTCTCTTTGAAAAAGAGAAGATTTAAAGTTTACCAACACCTTGCAGATGCCTAGATTTTTATCTAAAAAATTAGTTTTGGCACTGCACCAAAACCAGATTAACACTTTCGGCGGCTCCAGTGGTGTGAGAGATATGGGATTACTGGATTCAGCTTTAGCATTACCACAACAAACTTTTGGAGGCGAACTTCTGCACCCGACAATTTACGAACAAGCAGCAGCTTACCTCTACCACATTGCCAAAAATCACCCTTTTATTGATGGGAATAAGCGCACTGCTTGTGCCGCAATGGAAATTTTTCTGGAACTGAATAGCTATGTGCTGAACCTGTCTGATGAAGAAGAAATAGAGTTGGTTTTGCAAGTTGCACAAGGGAATATGTCTAAAGCAGAATTGTCTGCATTTTTGTCAAAATATGTCCAACAAATAGAGAGATTTAGCTGATGGGTATAGAGGAGACGTTCAATAAATAATGATAGTTGCTCTACCAACCCCCAAACACAACAATGCCTAGTCAAGGAGACTAGGCACGTTCGGAAAAAATGAGCAAAATTTTCAAGTGTTAATCGTCAAAAACTAGGACGAAGATAAACGGTAAATAACTAAGGTGGACAATCGTAATTGCAGCTGGACTACCTCGGCCTTCGCATAGATTGGTCTTTCCTGATCCGGGTTTGGCACTGCTCTAACAAAGAGAGTTCTGCCACTTCTTTAAGCTATGCCTTGATAACTGCAATCTGGTTCCTGTCAGGAGATACCGCGACCGAACCGTTTGTTTTTTTGTTGGTTGTTTATTCCTTCGGTATCTATTTTTAAAATAGCACAGGTAACTTTAACGGTGAGTAGTTGTTTACTTAATTTGATATGTCTTTACACTAGTTAGCATTTGGCAAATTGCTTTAACAAATAGCGGACTGGGGACTAGGGATGACAGGCAAGATGCCTGTCCTACAGG
>JBAVZX010000453.1:0-5079 GCA_049589015.1 Phormidium sp.
ACCGTAGGGCATACGGAATTTCAAGCTTGTGGAGAAACTGTAAGACTCGTTAACACTTGTGTTAAAAAGCAGGTTTCAGTGAAGCAAGAATCTCCCGTCACAGCGTAGCTTGACGGGGGAGTGTCAAAAAGAATTTTGCTGGCGCTGTCAAGTTTTACCAGATTCAGAAGATGCCTTACTGCTTTATTATTTGCAAAATCATCCTTTTTTCAGCTTCAAAGAAATGATTTTGCCACTAGTTCGCGCTCGTTGGTTACTAGCTGCCCATCGCAATGCTGAAACACACTCAAAGGAACAACTAGAATATCTTAGACGAGAGAGTATAAATTTCTTCATCAGACAAATAGACGAGGTTTGTCACGATGCTGGGTTCGACTGTGCTGACTTAGGTGCGATTGCTCCAGGTGTCTATTCGGGCTTAGTTCCTTTTAAGGATTCTATGCCTCAAACTGTTGCCCAAACAGTTAGTTCTGTTTCACCTAATTTAGCATCGTCCTTTGAACGATTCAATAAACCAGACGAACTAGCAGTTAAATCAGTTGAATCAGTTGAATCATATCAACTAGATAAACCAGATGTAGAATTACAGCCAACTGAATTTAACCTAGCAAATTTCGATCCAGCAATGCTCGGCCCTACATTCAGTTAATAGCGAGGAAAGCTAATGGCTAACAGAATTCATTTAGTAGATGGCGAGAAAGGTGGAGTAGGGAAATCCATGTTTACTCGCCTTCTTGTCGAATTTAATCAAAAGTACGATTTGCTCTACACTTTAATTGATGGCGATTTCAAAAACCCTGACGTGCAGCAGCGTTATCCCGAATATGGAGCGCAAGTTGTAGCTTTAGTTGAAGACGAAGAGAAGTTTTTTGACATTGATATCATTTTTGAAACTGCTTTAGAAACCCCAGTTATCGTTAACTTACCTGCTCGGGTTTACAGTATTATCAACAAATGGATTGATGAAGCTGACCTAATCTCACCCGATTTCAAAGAAAAGTCGGGTATTGATATCTGCAAATGGTTCTTGTGTGGCGGAACAACTGACAGTATCGAAATGTTTATAGACTCCTTCAATCACTTTGAAGGGCAATTAAAGCACGTCTTAGTACGAAACTTTGGAGTATGTAAAGACTGGTCACATATGCAAGGGCATCAAGAAATACTAAAGCTAATCCAAAAGCATCAAATTGCGATTGTAGATTTTCCACAATTAAGTTCCAGAGAGCGCAAGTTTATCGATACCAAACGCTTATCGTTTCAACAGGCAATGCAGCATTCAGATTTTCATCTAATCAGTCAACAACGCTTGCACACTTTCTTAAACGAATCTTACAACCTAATCGAAAATGTTGGTCTGTTTAACGATGCACCAAATCGCCTAGTAGAAACAATACCTTCAGGAAAACCACCACAATTAACTGCAAGTTCATAACACTGAAGATACTAAGGAATTATAATGCAACAAAATGAAGCAATAGATCTAGATTTAGATGTAGACAATTTTGATGATAACTCAGCTTTTCCAGAGCCAGAACTAACAGAGGTAGAACAAAGCAATCCACCTAATAATGTAGAGTTTTGGCAACTGATTGATGATGAGTTAAAGACGAGAGATGTTCAAAATCAATCGCCTTTATCTGCTCCACCTATGTATGAGCGAGATACTGATTCATTAATCAGTCAAGTACTTAAAGGAAAAGACCCAGAATTTCGTGCTCATGTGATTAACACAGCTTACCGATATGGGCTAGATAAAAACGATCCACTTTTAATCATTTTACTAGCTACAGGTCAGCTAGAATTGCTATTAGAACAGAAGCCAGATGAAATTGACAACTTCTTCAAACAATGGCAATCTAGATGGCAATCGGACTTAAAAGATTCTCAAGCTATTATCAGTCAAGAACTAGAACAAGTACAGCAGTTTGTTGATAATTGGGCACAGTCAAGTCGAGAACTGCTAGAACGTCAGAGTAAAGCAGCAATTAGCGTACAAAGTCGCAATATCTCTAATTCAGTTAAAACTTTAGTACGACAGGCTGCTTTAGAGAAAGTAGCTCATGATATTTGGTCAGTGATTTTTGGTAGTGGTGTGGTGTTTAGTGCTATTGGAATTGGTGTATTTGTGGGAATAGCAATTCCTCGCTTTACTCCATCACCAGAACTTGACCCAACTGGACTGCGACAGCTAACACTAAAAGAAGCAGCAGCATTGGAATGGGGGTTAAGCAATGAGGGTCAATTTGCACAGAAGAATGCTGATACTATTCGCTGGGCAATGAGTAATGAAGGAAAATATGCTCGTCAGTTTATGAGTTGGAATCAAGCTTTATTGAGTGAAAAGAATGGGAAGAAGTTGTGTGAAACTGAAGTGAATCGATTGGGAGTTACTTTAACAGTTGAAGGGAAACCATCAAAGGGCGGATTTTGTACTTTGTGGACTCGTTCTCCGCAAGAACGACAGTTTGTTAGTAATTGATTTGCTCTACGTTAGAAAATTAGAAACTGCAATTTTGTGCAAAAATACGCTAAATTAATATTAACTTATGAGGCATTACTAAATTGATTTAATAGTAAATCTTAGCGTATTTTTATACAAATATAGTAAGTAAAGCTGGAGGGAGTCGAACCCTCAAATAAGCCTTCGTCTTACCGAGGCTGCCTTTACCTTTTGGCTACAGCTTTTTTTGGATTACTAACCCGTTAGGGAAAAAAATACTCAGTTTTTTACTGAGTATTCAAATTGAATTAATGGCTACTTATCTGTTGAATTTGCAGCACTACTTTATACAAGATTTGAGTGTGGCACTTGTATTGTTTTGAGCCATTTGGTTGATACTTTTCTAAGTCAATGCAGAAACAAATCAAATCAGTTACAATGCCATTTTCAATGTCCTTGGCTAACTTAATTACTCGTCTCAAGTAAGCTCTTTCCCAACTTTCTAATTTACGAGTTTGTTGTTGCTGGTAAGCTTTTAGCAGTTTGTACAGCCAAGATTGGTAAAGGTCAATAGATTCTGCTAATGTCTTAACTCGAAATCTTGCTGTTCCTGGTTTATGACTGAACGGATTACCGAAGCCGATATCTTCAATAGTACGACCTCGACCGCAATACAAAACACCTGGTTTATTGAGTAATTTGGAATTGTATTTTCGGATGTTAATCATGCTGAACTAACAAAAACTGTATCCAAAATTTGGCAATAGCCGACTTAACTAGCTTGGGAAATTTGCTCAATTATTGGTACAATTTGCTGCTGTTTGTGTTCTAAATGTTTTCTGATTTGCAAACGTAACCAAGCGGTAGGTGCGTCCTTACCATTAATTTTAAGTCGAATGCGATCGCTTTTTGGTAGCGTAGTATTAAGTGAGCGAATAACTGCACGACATTGGCGAAGCGTAAGTTTCTCAATTTGTTGTAATTCTGGTAATCTTGTATTATTGGTATCCCCTACTTCTGTTGCTAGGTTTTTAGTATTTGTGATGCCTAATTTTGTTTCTTCCTTTACTTGATTGACAGACAAATTTGATTTAGCTAGTTGTTTAGCAGAAGTACTGGTAAAAATGTAATGAGCGAGAAGACCACCGTAGCCGATAATAGCGATCGCTTCGATAACAAAAGTTAATAAATCATGCAATTCTTGGTACATAATGTGTTCGTAAAATCTTTTTTATGGAAGCGGCAATCGCCGCTAAAACGAAAATGTACTCAAGATTTCAAGTATCAAAAATAGTAGAAAACGGAGCAGGTATTGTTTGGATTATCCAAACCCAAGAATCAATGTTCAAATCAGGCCAAGTTTGTCGCAAATAACCGTAAATTGAAGCTTGATTTGGAGTACTATTAAATAGAGTAGAAATTGCTGTTCTGCTAGCAATTTCTACGGATATGTTGCTAACTTGTTGCACTTCAATACTGGCAATAATCAATTTAACTGATGGATCAGATGTGCGTAATATTTCTCCTATTTTACCCCAAGGAAATTCAATTGGTAGATCGGCTATAGTTGGTAGCAGTAATGGAACATTACCAACCATAAATGGTTTGGCTAACCATTTATTGTCGAGCGGAGAATTTCTAAACTTACCTTGTGGTTGTGGTTGCACGGGACGAATGAGAAAACCAGTCGATAATTGCAAGTAATTGCTCTCAAATTCTTCCAGCTTGATAACGCTGTTGTTGAAACTCATTATACAAATAACTCCCAAAAAGGAAAATTTTAATCAAGTAAGCGATAGCTTAAATATTATTGGTTACTTTTGTAAAAAAACTCCGCAGTTGTGCGGAGTTTTAGCTTTACATTTAAAAGTTTTTCAAGATTAATCTTGTCGAGTTAAACAGATGATAAATGAGCTAACATTTTAGAAGTTAACTGGCAGATATGACCAATACAGTGACCGACTGGTACTGTTTGTCCTGTTAAATGTAGAATTTCAGCAGCTATCAATGCTTGCAAAATTCCTTCATTCTCCGAGTAGTTTTTGATGATAACGCAATCGGGTGGTAATTGAAGATTAGGCACATTCACTGTGGCAGTTGCTACAGGCATTCCTTCAGAATCTACTAAACGTAGACAGGGTGTTAGTCCATCAGCATAACGACTAACTTTTACTTGACATTCGTAGCCGATAAAGTTAACAGTTGGCATAGTTTTCACCAATCTTTACTTCATCGAAAAAGCGACAATAGTCGCCTGTTTAAGTTTGGTTTAAAAAGCAAAATTGAGTAATGTTGAAGCGAGTGCAATTAGCGCAAAATTCATCACTTGAACTATTTGCACTTTTCGTACTAACAGCGTTAGCTGTTTTTGGGTCAAAACCGTTTATTTCAATTCGGATTAGCATTTTTTACTGGCGCTTTGAGGTTGGTTTCAGCGTTCGACTGAGTTCACGCCGAAGTCTTCGTGATTATCATCGCCTAGTGAGCCAACTTCTTTGAGTGCCAGCATTGCTTCGGCTTTCAACTCCTTACCTGCTTTAAAGTATTCGGGTGCTTCTACCTGTGGCATTGCCAATAATGAATCAAATTTAAAAGCATTTTTGTGTGGCTGAAATTTAGCTTTGATAGATACAAAC
>JBAVZX010000454.1:0-5521 GCA_049589015.1 Phormidium sp.
AAAAAGGGATAAACTCGCTCTAATTGATGACTTTGGTTGTGAGCTAATCCATTCCAGAATGTGATCGATTTTCTGTTGTAAATTAGCAACATCAACAATGACCTTACCAATACCCACATTTTCATCCCGAACTTTAAACTGACGCACATCCCGACCAAAGCCCATCAGTGCTGGACGTTCCACATAAGTAACCCGGTGCAACACCCGCCAAGTTTTATTGGGTTTTCCGGCTTGAGTTTGACGCAAAGCCCGTGCTTCTTCGTCATTACTGCGTAGCCATTCCGGGTCAACCACATAATTAAAGAAGTCTTGGAAATGTTGGGTACTCGATTCGAGATAGAAACTCATAAACCGATAACGATCGACTTTTTCACCAGGCAGGATCGGGTTATCTTTATAATCAGTCACCCCTTTATTTTCCATCCCACTCAAGTCAATATTCAACTCAAAACCCTTACTCCGAGATTCGGTTTTACTCATGGTTTGAGTCAGATTAACAGTAGCTTGGGTCGTTAATTCTACATCAAAGCCCATCTGAAATTCATTCTCAGCACCTAACGCCGAAGCCATAGCAAAAGAGCCACCAATAGTATGTTCTACGGTATTAGCAAAGCTTTGAGCTTCGGTTCGCAATCCACCATCAGCATCCCAAACGTAGGTATTGACGATGTTACGTTTTCCGGCCCGAATTTGGATCAGTTCCATGCGTTTTTGCCAACCATCAAAACTAGCCATCGCGTGTACTTGTTTCTCTTGGTCAGTAATTTTACTTTGGATTTCCGCCTGTTTAGCTGTCGCCGCAGAACTTGTTTCCTGAGAAGCTGCCGCCGTTTCAGCTTTGAATTGTTCAGCTTTTGCCGTTTGTTGCTCCGCAGTCATGTCAGTAGTCCCTTTGTCTTCTTCCCGTTGTACCCCAATCGTTGCGGGAGCATCACCACTAATCGTGTTTATGAACAAAGAAGTTTCATCTAGGGAACGCACATTAAAGTTAGAGAAGTAAGATTCCCGCCGCTTGTCCTCCGCTTCGATTTGACGTTTGAGGTTGTATGCTTCTTGTAAGCGATAGTAACTGGCGGGATAGAGAGAACCATACTGCGCCCGCATTTCGGGAACGTGTCGAAAGAAGCGATCGCTGGTAGCACTACTTCCAGTCATCCCATCCAAACTACCATTCATTGTGTAAGCCGGATTCATCAAGAAGGTGATGGTGTTGACATCGGGGGGAATCCCATCAACGGGTAGCACTTGATAACCGACCATTTTCTTACTCCGCGCTAACCGAGTGATAAACACATCAGCCATTGCTGACACAACCAAAGCATAGCCGATATTTTTGGGAATAAAGCGATTGCCTAAATGGGGGAATTTGGCATCGTCTTCCGGTGTACCGCGCAATTCTAGTTTATCCGTCATACTCTGGGATGAACTAGAGGTGATACTACTCTCATTTTGGAATTGGTAGCTGAAATCCAAGTTGCCTTTGAACCCATGTCGGTTAGATACTTCGATTTCAACTCCGACACCCGTAGACATTACTTCTCCCGCACCCATGAAGGTCTCAGCCGCCATCCCCAAACCGCTATCTTGCGATCGCGTCCAATTAAACTCCACATCTTCAGTCATGGTTAATTCCACTGAAGTTGCACCGTTATAATCATCAGCTAAGGTCAGGTTTTCACTAGGTACAGGGGGCGCTCCTTCGATATAACCGAGTAAAGTGGGAGCAAATTGGGCATTACCAATCCATTTTAATTCCAAGGTTTCGAGGGGTTTATCAGATAATAGGTTGACACCGTTAAGAGTCGGAGCCCCAAACAACCGTCGCATCATCGCGGTTTTTTGCCCTGTCATTGGGTCTATGTTAATCGTGCTATATTCTGCACTCACCACAGCACTGCCAATTCCTCCCCAGGGGGCATTACTTTCTTCGACGATAGTAGCTTCGGTGACAGTGCCATCATTAGCCCCAACGTAGTCTAAGACTTTACTGCCCACAATTCCATCTAAAGGCAAATAGATTGCTAAACCAGGCTCTTGACCCACCAGACGTTTATACAGATTATCCTTAATTTCTGCTTCGGTACGCGATCGATTCCACAAGCGAAATTCAGCCATTTGTCCGTCAAAATAGCCATCCCCTGACCAATTACTCCGTCCGATGTAATTATTGGTGCGGTTCACACTATTGGGCAGATGACAAGTTCCTGATTGGATTAGCTGACCATTCTTGTAAATTTTCGTATTACCAGAAGGCTCCTGGGTGACGGCAATGTGCATCCATTTTCCAACGTCTAGGAAACCAGCAACTTGTATATTCTCGCCAGTAGTTCCCCGATTAACGAAGAATCCCAGTGTATTACTCGTGCCTGGATTAGCTAAGAGAATGTTATCTGTACCAGGGCCCATCCCGAAATCAATAATTCTCGACCAATTTTTAAAGCTGTTGTAACGCACCCACACTTCTAGGCTAAATCCTTGGGAGTAATTAATGTTCATCGTAGGTAACGAGATGTGACCGTTGGCTCCATCAAATTTCGTCACCAGATTACTAGGTTTGAGATAACTGAGTTCACCAATGGGAGCCGCACAAGCCCACCAAATGGGGTTAGTCAGCGTCCCGTTTTTGCCGTTACCCGAATTGTCACGAATTTCTGTTCCCGTGGCTTCATTTAGGGGATAGTAAGCCAATAAACCTGATTCATTACCACTGATCAAGGTTCGACTATTTGCTTCAATCTCCTCATCATTGAGAGCCATTCCCCAAATGCGGACTTCTGCAACTTTGCCAAATTGTTCGCCTTGGCTTACAGGGGTCAAAGAGAGAGTTTGATCCGTAACATTTGTGGCTTCAAACACAGTGCCATAATTATTAGTCACTAGGTCTAAAACTTTGCCACTTTCGATCTTATTCAAGGGATAATAGGCAACTAAGTTCGGTTCTTTACCACTCAATCGCTTACTCATATCCGCCTGAATTTCTGCCTGAGTCCGGGCTTTGTTCCAAATGCGAAGTTCTGAGACGGTGCCATTGTAGAACTCACCGTTGACACTACTCTGTTTTCCTAAACATAATTTCCCACAGGTCGGAAGGGGTCGCTTGAGACCAGTAGCACTATGCCAGAGTATGCCATTGCGATAGATTTTCATTTCTCCGGTCGTGGCATTTTTAGTAAATGCCCAGTGAACCCATTGTCCCTGATACTCAGTAGTTGGGATAGCTTTAGATATCCGGTCACAAGCCCCAGTGGAATCCGTCCCGCAATCAAAGTAAATTGTGTTATCGCTCCAAGGCAGATGGATGTTCAATAATCGGGAACCACTACTACTATTGGCAGCAATTATCGTGCTATTTTGTGCTACCGAAGCTCCATATTTTGACCAAAAACTGACGGTAATTTCATTGCCAACTAGCATACTTGCAGGGGGAAGTTCCACATAATCATTCACCCCATCAAATTTCATCACCCCATAGTCGGGGGGCTGGCTAGCAGTGAGATGATTATTGCCGATCGCATAAACATCGCCAATCGGTTTCAAAGTCGCTTGCTTGATATCTTCTAGCTTTTGTTTGGCGACGGTATTATTGGGATCAATACTGAGATTAACTTGAGCATCGACTAAAGCTTTAGCTTTGGTATCGCCCACTTCCTTGCCATCAATGTAGAAGCGGGTGGTGTTTCCTTCACCGACAACGGTAAGATGATGCCAACCTGTGGATAATGCTCCCATACTGAAACCACAGTCGTAAAAGTATTGTTTCAGTGGGTCATTGGTCAGGTAAATCCCTAACTTTTTGTCACGACTAACGACAATGTGCTGATCGGTATTTTGTCCTCGGATCAGAGTATTCCATTTTGCTGTTTCTGGTAAAGGATAGCAGAACCAAGCCTCAATACTCCAGTCTTGAGTGAGAGACAGAGGTTGATTTAACTTAACAACGCTGTTGTCATTACTAAAATTCAAGCAAGGGCGTTGACTATTGGGAATCCACTGCTCAAAAGCGGTATTCAGGCTGTCAGCAGTGGCATCATAGTTAGTACGCCGCATCCGTCCTTGTTTGTCAAAGTAACTCAATTGCACATTCCCTTCGCAGGTTTCAAGGGCGCTGAGTCCACTAGCTGGACGCACAAAGCCTAATAATGCTCCTTGTGTCACCAAACCCTTAGCATCTTTGCCAATTTGGGGCATAGTTTGGGGAGTTTGCTGAACTGTTCTCACACCATTGAGAAAGTCAGTGTTTAAGGTGTTGATCTCAGTTTGAATGGCGGTAACTAGAGCGATAACCTGTTGCAGACGAGTTTGCAGTGCGGTTTTCTGTGCCGTTAGATCAGTGGTAGGAGTTTGTAGGATTTTCAGTTCATTTTGCAACTGAGTTAACTTTTCTTGTGCTCGTTGTAACTCAATCCTTTTATTATTCAAGGCGATTTGAGCATTCTCAATGTTATTATTGCTAGGTTTGCCAAGACTGACAATTATCCACTGTTGATACAATTCCCCAGTGAGTTCGTGAACCCCAACTTTGAGATCGGAATTATCGTACATCTCCCATAGATTATCGCCAATACGACTCTGAATTTTCCAGTAACCGCTAGCATTTTTCTCCACTTTCCAATGGTAACTCTGAACGCTAGGGTCAGCATTAAGATCCCATATTAGGTACTGATCGCGGATGGGAACTCTTGCGGCGCGATTGTTGGCGGCACCAATAATCCGATAATAACCGGAGTCAGCAGGTTCAAATTTGAAGTCAATGGACTTACCGCTAATATTATTAGTCCCCAACAACTTTTCAGTCTGATAATCCCAATAGGTGGTCGGTTGTAACCCCCAACGAGAGGCAACCCAACGAGAGGTAAATTTACACCAGTAGTTAAACAAATTGTTATATTCTGCCTGGTAATTCGTCTGACATTGATTGAGTTGACTTTGGAGACTATTGATCAGACTTTGTTGGTTACTGATTTCTGTTTGTTTGGCACTAATTAATTGAGGAATTTGGGAGGCTGAAATTTGTTCTTGAGCAATAATAGCCGCCAGTTTGCTTTCTAAATCCCGTTTTTCGACCAGTAAACTTCCTTCTTGTTGCTCCTTGACTTCTAATAGGGTTACTTTCCCTTCTAAGGATGATTGATTATCCGCCAAAGTTGTCAAGCTAACCGTATCTGTGTATCGGGCTTCGGTAATCACATCAGAGATTAACTGAATGCTTTGTTTGCGAATATCTAAAGTTGTCCAAGTACCCTTAATATTACCAATACCAAAAGAGCGCACTAAAGACACCCCATCAGGAATAATAAAGCGGCATTTGGCCTGATACCATCCGTTACCAATATCAGTAAATTCGGTAACATTGGGCGTAATATTTACCCAATCTACAGCACTACGATTTGTTTTGCCTTTGTAGGTAATCGCAAAAATCTTGCTATTCTGACCATCAATATTATTCGGGTTGACCGCAGGAGTAACTTTAAACTCAAATTCTTCTGTGTAAGTCGCCCCTTCAGAAACCGCAAAAAGTTCC
>JBAVZX010000455.1:0-3595 GCA_049589015.1 Phormidium sp.
TCCTCACATTCAATACGTCCTACCCTTTGAAAATAAAGGTGTAGAAATGGGGGTAACTTTACAACATCCACACGGACAAATTTACGCCTATCCTTTCGTGCCCCCAGTTCCCGCAAAAATGTTAGAAATGCAGCAAGCATTTTACCAGAAACATCAAAAAGGATTACTACAAGACTTAATTCAAAAAGAGATTCAAGACAACCAACGCATTATTTATATAGATGAAAATGCTCTAGCTTTCGTGCCCGTTTGTGCCCGTTATCCTTACGAAGTTTGGCTAGCAACAATTGAACCAGTTGCAACTTTTACCGACCTTTCCGAATCACAGCGAAAATCCTTAGCTAAAGCCTTAAAAACCGTCACATTAAAATATGATGGTTTGTGGAATCGTCCCTTCCCTTATTTAATGGCGTGGTACCAAGCACCGACGGACGGAAAACCCCATCCCGAAGCACATTTGCACGCCCAATTTTACCCACCTTACCGCACAAAAGACCGTTTAAAATATCTCGCCGGAACCGAATTAGCAGCAGGAATGTTTGCTAACGACGCACTTCCTGAAGAGAAAGCCAAAGAATTACAAGCAGTAATTGTAAACTTAGAAACCCCTGTACAAATCTGATAACTTGAAAAACAAATTAACTAAAACCTTTCCTCCTTCTTCCTCTTCTCTTCGCGTCCTTCGCGTCTTCGCGGTTCAAAAAAAATCTTTCTCACAAATCAAATAAGACTGCTATAAAAATGCTTGTAATCTGATATTTAATTTGCTTCGCCAACCTCTTTTTAAATTGAACCGCGAAGACGCGAAGAGCGCGAAGGAAAGAGAAGAAGAGAAAAGAACTGAATTCAGCAATTAAATTTATGAATCCTGAAGTTGACCAAAAATTAAATCTAATCCGCAACGCTTTAACCGAAACAGAAGCCCAAGGTATTCGCCTGAAAGGAACAGACTGGTTTTCTTGGGCGACTGCTGGCGCTTCCCACACGGTTTTATTAACAGCAGAAACCGGAGTTGCGGAAGTTTTAGTAACTCAAGAAAATGCCTGGATACTAACAAATGAAATTGAAGCCCAACGGTTTAAAGATGAGGAAATTCCCGCTAATTTTCAGTTTTATATCTATCCTTGGGCAGATGTTTCTAAGTGCGAAAGTTTTATAAAGGAAGTTACTAATGGGGGGAAGGTGTTGAGCGATCGACCAATTCCCCACATAGAAAAGCGATTACCCGCATCTTTACAACAGCATAAACGAGTGATGATGCCCAGTGAATTAGAACGTTATCGTGAAGTTGGGCGTAAGGCGAGTGAGGCGATGACGGAAGTTTTAAAAGCGGCTAATTCTAATTGGACAGAATACCAACTTGCGGGCGCAGGTGCAGAGGCTTTATGGGCGAAAGGTTTACATCCAGCTTTAACTTTGGTTGCTGGGGAAAGGCGTTTACCGCTTTATCGTCATGCTACACCAACTGGGGAAAAGATTGGGCGACAAGCGATGTTGGTTTTTTGCGCTAGGGGTTATGGTTTATTTGCTAATCTTACCCGATTTGTGGTTTTTGGTGGGTTGAAAGATGAAGATGCAAATTTACATGGTCATGTTAGAGAAATTGAAGCAGAATTGTTGGATTTTTGTCAACCTGGAATATCTTTAAATGCGGTTTATGATGTTTTAGCAAATGCTTATGAAAAGCACGGGTTTCCTAATGCTATTCGCGAACATCATCAAGGGGGAACTACAGGTTATTTATCACGAGAAGTTGTGGCAAATCCTACTACTGATGATATTTTAGAAGCAAATATGGCTATGGCTTGGAATCCTAGTTTACCGGGTGCAAAAATTGAAGATACTTTTGTGATTCTTGAGGATGGGAAGTTGGAAAATCTGACTTTTGATCCGAATTGGCCTAGTATTGAAGTAGCAGGAAGGTTGCGTGCTGTTCCTTTGGAGATTGGATCGTGAGAGATATATATTCAGCAAAAGAAGCAATTCGCTGGGTAAATTGGGGAATCGATCCAGAAGAGTTTACAGTGCAGACATGAGAGTTTTTTTTACCACAGATATCCACAGATAAACACAGATGAACACAGATGGAATAGATAAATCATGAAAACCTTTCAAGATATTTTCAATCAATCTCCTGAAATTGAAGTAAGCGCACCAGGAAGAGTGAATTTGTTGGGCGAACATACTGATTATAATGATGGTTTTGTTCTCCCGACTGCAATTCCCCAAAAAACAACTGTGCTGTTGGGTTTTAGTAATGACGATCGACACCATGTTTATTCAGCAGAACTTGACGAAACAGTTAGTTTTTCTAAAAACGATCGCCATTATGAAGGATTTGCTAGTTATATTTTTGGCTGCATTGACTTATTAAATAAAGCCAGATATTCCATTCCTCCCCTAAATTTATATGTTACATCTTCCGTTCCAATGGGTTCGGGTTTGTCTAGCAGTGCTGCTTTAGAGGTTAGCACTTTACGGGGTTTAAAATCACTTCTGAATTTACCCATTGATGATGTGAAAATTGCCCAAATTGCTCAACTAGCAGAAATTAATTATGCTGGGGTACAATGCGGAATTATGGATCAAATGGCTTCGAGTTTAGCCGATCGCCATTCCATGCTATTCTTAGATACCAGAACGCTCGATCGCCAAATTCTCCCCTTCCCTACAAACGCAGAAATTATCATCATCGATAGTGGTGTACCTCGCACTTTAGCTGGAAGTGGTTACAACCAAAGACGCGCCGAATGTGAAGAAGCAGCACGAATTTTGGGAGTCAAAGCATTAAGAGATATTAGCAACCCGGAAATAGTAGAATCTTTACCAGAACCTTTGCGTCGTCGCGCCCGTCATGTTGTTACTGAAGATAACCGAGTATTGGAAGCAATTCAAGGAGTTTCACCGCAACGTTTTGGCGAATTAATGAATGCTTCTCATGCTAGTTTACGCGATGATTACGAAGTTTCTGTCCCTGCTTTGGATACTTTAGTCGCAATTTTGCAGGAAACTTCAGGGGTTTTTGGCGCACGTTTGACGGGTGCAGGTTTTGGGGGTGCTTGTGTTGCTTTGGTGGAAGAAGGGAGGGGAAAGGCGATCGCACAAACCACCCTAGAACGCTATAATCAAGTAGGTCATACAGGCAAAATTTTAGTTCCCGAAATCAATTAACCTTGACTCATTCCCACACTATCCCCCGATTTTGAAGGCCATCTCACTGTTAAAATTGTAGAGTCTTCTTCTGCTACCCAAGTATGAAGTACACCGGGACACCAAAGCACATAATCACCTTGATTAGATAAAACAATTTCTGTCTCTGGAAATTGCACCCGAAATCTTCCCGAAATCAAAATAGAAAGCGTAGTCGCTTCTGCATTCATCGCCCATTCCCGCCTACCATCTCCTGCTGGATGAATAGCCCATTTCACTTCTAAATCAGAGGTAGAACGAGGGTCATTATTAGGGGTGATAAAATGACCGATAAACCAACCCCAACGCTTTGTCCCTTCTTTTTGGGCGTTCCCAAACACAATTTTAGATTGCATTGATTAATTTTGGCTTTTTGCAGCTACTAATTTAACCAGTATTTTCTATT
>JBAVZX010000456.1:0-1911 GCA_049589015.1 Phormidium sp.
GGCATAGCGAAATTAACGCTTGCGGAGAGACGACCCTCTACTTAAACCTGGAAACAGCGATTAAGCAAGGTCACTCGTTGAAGCAAGAATCTCCCGTCACAGCGTAGCTTGACGGTGAGAGTGTCAACTAAAGGGTAAGTATAAAAAAAGATTAACAGAGAAATCATATTGGCTATAACTACAGATCTTGTACAATTAAGGTACTTTAAGCTAGACTGCAACGAAATCCAATCAGGGTGCGCTCAGCGTTCTTCCAAATAGCCTAATTACTAGGAAGCACTACCACCTCAGGCAAATTAAAAATGGATAATCAACCTCCGGTGCATCGGCGGGATACTTCAATCCAGCTAAACGGTCAAGGTTCACGTCTACAACAGTCACAGGATATTATTTATAGGTTTCTGCTTAACATAGTTAGGCAGTGGCCTCCTGAAATCGTATTGCAAGAATTTAAAAATCTGTTTATTTATCAAACAGAAGTAACTAGACAGGAAGTTAGCCAAGCTCTCTACAAAATTGTTTTTGAGAATGATGAAACTGAGTTTAGAAATACACTCAAACGTGCTTGCTATATTTTAGTTAACAACTGGGATGCCAGCAGAAAGCGAAAATCAATTCAAGATTTGATAGAAGCTTTTGATGATCCGAAAATTCATGAGGAAACTATTTCCCAAAATTTGAATCGGATTCGGTATTGGTTGATTAATTTTATTAAAAGTAAAGATTACGAAGAACTTAAGTTATTTGCTTCGCGCTTTGATGCCGAAGGACATTGGGCGCATCGTTATGCTTGTTATCTTTTAGTGCCACAGTATATGGATTTGAAGAATCCAGAAGAACAGAGAGCAGCTGCTAAGGCGCTTTCTAAAGAATTAAAAGATAAATTTAAATTTGATTTGGCTATGTATACTGCTTATACGCAGTCTGCTGCTATCAATCACAGGCAGTTAGCAAATCCTACAGGTTTGGGAGATGATGTTTTACGTCTGATTAAGAGGATTATAGTCAAGCGTGGTCCTTTTAGCTACACTAACTTGGCGAATATTTTTCTGAAGCAGACGCAGAACATGAGTTATAAATCTTATAAAAAAAGCCTCAGCAATTATTTATTATTTTCCGTTAAAAACCCAAGAATTGTTAATCTTTTCACTCAGAATTTGTCAGCTAAGTTAGAAACAATTTATGCTGAGCATGATGAAGAGTTATTAAATCAGGCGTTGATTTTAAGAAGCTGCAATCGTGTAATTGAATTTTTAACAATTGAAAATAGACAAGATCCAGCAGAATTATTGGTTTTATTGCTGTCACAAGGAAATCCTTTAACTTTGGTAGTAGTGTTACTAAAAATTATTTTAATTTCTCCGAATTCGCGATCGCACTTAGAGTCTTGTGTAGCTACGTTAATTGAGTACTATCAGAAATATCCCGAAGCTGAATGCCAGTGGATCATTT
This sequence comes from Phormidium sp., assembly GCA_049589015.1. Lineage (GTDB taxonomy): Bacteria > Cyanobacteriota > Cyanobacteriia > Cyanobacteriales > Aerosakkonemataceae > Floridanema. The sequence goes on from JBAVZX010000456.1 coordinate 1,453, forward strand.
ACTTTCTAGAGCTATTTAATATTACCTTTGCTATTTATGCGGAAAATGTGGAATACAATTTAGTTAATATGCAGGAACCCAATGTGAATAACTCTGGTAACGATAAGAGTTGGAATTGGGATACTTGGAGAATTTTTTCTCAACTTAAGCAAGATAATAAAATACCTAGCTATCTTCTTGACGAACAACAGTTAGAGCAAGAATTAAACAAAGAAGAATTACCAACGGAAGGATGATTACACAGTAGCCTGTATGATGGGGAAACTTCTTAGATTATTTATTCCCAGAATAGGGAGATTAATACTACAAATTTTGTCTATGTCTCAAGGGTGAGTTCTAGGGTTAAAGATTCTCTAGCTGAAGATTGATGATAGTTAAGATTTAATTTTGCACCATCATAGTAAAGCTATGCAGTTAGCTTGCACAAAACAAACTCAGATATCTCAATAGTTTTGGATT
>JBAVZX010000457.1:0-7262 GCA_049589015.1 Phormidium sp.
GCGATAACGAGCAGTCATTACTTGCAGTTGACGCAACATTTCTGTTAAGGGAGAAACTTGGAACCCATCAAGGTCGTAGAAATTTGTAAAGGCATCAAATTTGATCAAAATATCGCACACTGGACGTACTCCAGCCCAACCGAATTGGCGATCGCCCATGTAGCGTGACCAATGCAAAGTTCCAGCGATCAAACCATCTGTATTATGAGTATAAACCTGGTGATAGCGAATATCAAAAGTTAATTCATCAGTCAAAGTTTCTCTAATTACTTTTGCCACGCCAAAGGCAAAATGCCCAAAAAAGATCGGTGTAGCAGCAGCTGGTTCTTTCTTTTTCCCACCGATACCGCCGTAGGTGTGAATCAGCAAAGCGAGGTCGTTTTCTTGCCAATCTGCGATCGCTTCTCCTGTTCCCCCACGAATCGGACTGAGCAACACAGAAGAAATTTTACCTTTCTTTGCCTCTACATCTGCCCAAGCATCTTTGCGAATATACTTTTCCCCTAGTTTGCGACCAAAAATCACCTCTTGCGGTTGGAGTCGCAACAAAGCACGGGGCGCAATAGACTGGACTACAAAAGTTCCTGATTTATCTTTTGCACCGTAAATATACCAACCTTGATCGTTAATTGTCACATTCTCAATACTGTGACTAGTGGAAGGATAACAACCATTAACATCTGCTTTTACCTCTGGCATTCTGACAATTTCGGCAACGCCATCAAACTTGCGAGTTGCTTTATTGAAATGCCAAACCAGGAATTTATCTGTGCTCCCGCTCGGTTTGATAAATTTTACCAGTGCATAGTAACGCCCGGTAATTTGTACTGGTGTAGTGGAGATGTAGAGGGAATAGGAGGCTGGGGAGTGATCAATTTTTTCTGTTTCCGCTTCTACCTTTACTGGCTCGTTTAACATAACAATTACATCATCTGTGGGATGAGCGCCAGCTAAGGATTCTAAAGGGTCTACTTGTTGCCAGTGGTTTAAGCGTTCAGGATGAATTAACCCGCCATATTTGCTGGTATATTCGGCATCAACGCTGAAGTGAACATCCTTGATTACTGCTTTAACCATCTTCTGCACAAAGGGATGATTGCTCCAACGCAAATTTACTACTTGTCCAAGCAAATGTTGATAATTTTCTGGAGCGTGATAAATTTCCAGCAACGCTCCTCTTACTTGATGTCGTTGTTCAAGTGTGGGTAAAATCAAGCGACCCATCCAATTACCGATCGGGCGATATAAACTAGAATCCACAGTTTGATTAACTGGATAATAATCGGGATGGGTAAACTCTGCTTCTTGATAGAGTCCATAGTTGCTGGGTTTTCTCTTAATTAAATGATCTGCCCTTAATGCCTTACCTGCGAGAATTTGCAAAATTACTTCGATCGTTTGCTCTAAATAACTGCGTCCATCAGGAAAAAATGCTTTTGGGTCCATCATCCCGCCCGGAACTTGGTGCCCCACAGGGCCTAAAGAAATAATACTAATTTTCCCCTTGCGTTTGGCACGGTTCCAATAAGATAAAAAGAACAACTTCCAACGACCAGGAAACATAATTGGCCCAATGCGTTCTATAGAATCCTTTTCTCCGACTAAGTGGTAGAGGTGTTCTAATTTGAGGAAGTTATTATTGGCGCTCATTACGCCGCCTAAAGAGATCGCATCGATCGATGCACCCGTTGCCCGTTTTAAGTATGGCCCAGCAGCTACAGACATTTCACCACCGCCACTATAACCAATCAGCGTAATCGGCACACCGCTACCTGGTTGATAACCCTCTTTAATTAGACCGTTGTAAAGTACCTGTGCAATGCCTTGATTGTAGATTGGGCCATAACGTTGATCTGCGGAAACTGCCACAATAAGCACATTTCGCAAATTCAGTATTGTTCCCAACAACGCCGTTGGGTTACTCCAGCGCATTTTATCTGCCAGTTGCCAGAGAAATGCTAAAGGTCGGTCTTCGTCCAAGGGTTTATTGAGTACTGAGTACATCATTAAACCCTGGATCAGTTTTATGTCTTGGGGTAAAACAGCTTTGAAAGCTGTGAGAAAATCCTCAACATCGGGGGTATATTCTTCGCCAGATTGTCCAATCCCATCGAGGTAAACAACGTAGCGGGAAACTGTTTGGGGGCTAGGCACTGGGGACTGGGGATTGGGTTCTGGGGATGACAGGCAAGATGCCTGTCCTACGTCTAAATCGTCGCCGTACCAGCCAGCCCACCAACCAAGGGTTTCTAGGGGGGCGAGTAAGCCAGCGAAGACGATCGCCACCACACCAATCCAAACTAAATTAAAAATTAAGCGAAATAATTTCGGTAGATCATCATACCAACCAAAAAAGAAGTCTCGGACTGGGCGCATTAAATCGAATATCAGAAAAAAAACGATCGCCATTGCTAGCAAGCTAATAATCCACTTGATAATTTCGTTAATGTTGCGGCTACCATGTTCTAGCTGAACAATAGGATCGGAGGTGTCAATACTTTGCGTCAGCTTCAGTTCTGTGGGTGTTCTGGGTTGAGTAGCTACTTTTTGGGCGACTGCTTGGGCGGCTTCAGTTGCTTTACGCCCAGAAGCCTGGATTAAATCTCTAACTTCTGATGTAATAGCAGGGTTTGTAGATTGTCTATTAAATTCGCTTGTTCCTATGATTGGTGAAGAAACTTCTCCAGTGCGAGATCTAATAATTTCTCGGAGTTCTTCACTGTTAGTAGCTAATTCAACTCCAGCCACTTTATCAGCAAGCTTTTTACCGAATTTAGCGATCGGTTGTCCAATTGTACGTTCTAATAATTGCAGAACTGCCCAACCAAATGCTACATAAGTTAGTGCGATCGTCTCACTCACACCAGCAACCACACTAAAACCCACAACCATTGCCAGTAAGTGCCATACCGAAAGTAAGTTTAGAATTGGCACTCCGACATAAGGTAACGCCCCCAAAAAGCTGAATAACAAAGGTGCATAACTTAGCCCCAACACCTTCATCAATTGCCAAAAGGAAACATTCACCGACCAAGGTAACAGACAAATCAGCCAAGTACTAAGTACTAAGAATAAAAAGCCACAAGTAAACAGAATTGCATTTAGCAGCAAGCTAAAAGCGAAACGGGTTGGCTTAATCCGATTAATAAATAAGATAATACTTTGTCCAATGCTCAAAGATAAACCAGCTAATACTACCACCAGCAACGCTAGCAGCATTCCATCCGGTAGATTAATAATCCTTTCAAATGCTTCTGTTTTAAAACTAAATACGCCCCCGATTAATTCCCAGAACTTAGATGAACTCGTTGTACTCATGGCAGTGTTCCCCTAACAGATTGACACTCTCCCGTTAAGCTAACGCTGTACCGGGAGTCTTCTTGTTCCATTGAGATAAAATAAAACTAATATAAGTAAAAAGATAGTGTTGGGCAATGCCCATCCTACTGTATTTCATAAAGCTGCAATCTGCTGTATATGTGGGAATTTTGAGTTGCCTTATCAGATTTTGCACCCTATGGGTAGGAAACGTTATATTTTTTTAAATATGGTGGAATGGTGCGTTACGTTAGCACGCTTCGCACCCTACGAATAGAGCCTTTGTGTAAGTCCTATTGCTGTGCTGTTATGCGGGAAGCAGGGGAACTAAACAAAGCTTTAAAGTTAGATTTTCTTTCGGCGCTAGGTTCTGGTGCATAGTCCCAAAGGCTTTCGTAGAAGAAGAAAGTTACACCTAAACCCCGATCGCGTGATGCTTGGACTTTAGATTTAATTAGTGACATGGGCATTGGGCGATTTCTTAAACCTGTGAGAACACCGATCGCGGTAGGAATTTTTTGTTGCGCTGCTTGAATTTCAGGACGCATAATTTGCTCAAGAAAACTGGTCATATCAGGACGATAAACTTGCACAATTAATTCATCGACAATATTTTGGTCTACCCAAGTTACCCAATCTTGCAAAAAACTATTGTAAGCAGTGATGTAAGGATTAGGTGAAACGGAGAAAATTGCTTGAGGTTTTCTCTGTTTGACTGCATAATTTAGTTGAGTCATGAAAGCGGTAATTTTATCTGCACGCCAGCGCATCCAGGCAGGATCTTGAGGATTTGTTGGTGCATTTTTGCCAGTTTCTTGTTTGTATAAAGCTAGGGTATAGCGATCGTACCCAAACTGATTCGGTAAACAGGTATGATCGTCAAATTGAACCCCATCAATATTATATTTAGTGACAACTTCCAAGACCAAATCAGTCATAAATTGTTGCACTTCAGGCAGGAAAGGATTTAACCAAACTACTTCCCCAGCTGCACTATTTGATGTTAGGCTACCGTCCTGTTTTTGTGTTAACCAATTGGGATGATTTAAGACTAATTCGGAGCTTTGCGGAGCCATGAAACCAAACTCAAACCAGGGAATTACTAACAAGCCTTGGCGATGAGCTAATTTAACTAATTCTGCCAAAATATCTTGTCCCTGATAACCTTTGCCGATATAAGATTGATAGATTCCTGTTTTTTTTGCTAATTCGCTATTGGGGTACTGCACATAACCGGAATTCCAGACTACTGGATAAATAGTGTTGAAATTTAGTTGTGCTAATTGAGTTACGGCATTTTGCAGTTTGGCGCTATCCATCAGCACATTGGTGTCATTGTTGGTCATCCAAACTCCGCGAATTTCCTGCGCTGGTGGCTGTGCAACTGGTGGCGCAATCTGTTCTTGGGGAATGGGAATCAGTTGGGCAAAGACTTTGATTGGTTGACCAATTAGCAAAACTGTGATTAGTGATGCCAGAAGGAGCAAGCTAAAGTATTTAGGCGATTTCTGCCATCCTTTACGGGTAAAAGGTGATTTTTTTGACTTTAATCGTGAGTTTGCTAACAAAGCTCGTAGTTGCATAGCTTCTTCATAAATCTTTAAGATTAACATTATACAAGTATTTTTGCTCACTAAGTAACCATTAACCCAGTCCCATTCCCTCAGTTTCAGTGACTAATAATTTACCTTCTCCCTCATAAATCCAAATAAAACCTTCACCCCCACCTCTACCAAAATGACCTAATTTGCGATAATCTTCGACAATTCCTTTAGTGTAACCTTTGACCATATCAAAATCAGCAATTAAAATTTCACCTCTGTTTAACTCCACAACTTTCGCAGGTGCTATTGTTCCCAATACAGCTTTTGCGGTTTTATTTGGTAAAGCTCTGATAGCAATTCTCCATCTCCCATCGCCAGCACCAAGCATTTGCCGATACTTCAATTTTTTAGCCCCAATTACTACATTATCGGAACAAAATTGAAATACGCCATCATCAAATTCCCATTGTTCATTTTCCGAGATGGCGATCGCTGTATAATGCAAAAAATTACCTTTTTGTCGCGGTTCTAAATGTACAGTACCAGTCCCTTTATAAACCGGGGCGTTATATTCAATTTCTGTGGTCAAAGCTACCCAAATATCTCTTAAACGGTTATCAGTTTTGTAAATTTCATAAGATAATTTACCCATACATCTGTGTAAACTACCTTTTTGAATAATTACTCCTGAATCTTCCAAATGGATTTCAACTTGCTGGACAAAGGGAATAGTTCTTGTAGGATGGTAATATTTGTTGGTTTCTTTGTTGATGTTATTTTGCAGATACCACAAATCCGTTGGTTCCAAAACTTTAACTAGGTATTCCATAATCACCAATTAAACTGCTTCAAAGTTGACCAATCATTTTATGAGTTTGAGGAATTACCCGCACTTGTTTAACAAATCGCTTCATTAACCCTTGCCATTCTAACACCAAATCTGGCGCAGGTGCTAAGATTGTTGGTTGGTTAGCAATAGGCGTTACAGGTTGCAGAAATACGGGAATTTTCGGGTCACAAGCTGCTACTAATTCTCCAGTTAATTCTAACTCTTTGGGATCAGTTTCACTGGAAATAATCAACTTGACAAAAGTTTCCAAGTTAGCATCATGACACAACTTTAAAAACTCTTGATGCACTGACCAATGATTTTCGCCACTGACACTGGGCAATTTGATGTCCATACCCACAGAATCTAAATAAGGTAAAACCATTGCTAATTCTGACGGGCGATGTCCCCCTGTTTCCAAGTAAATAGGCAACCCAGTGAGATTACGTACTTGGGGGAGAAATTGAACTAAAAAACTTGCGTGAAGTAACGGTTCACCACCAGTCAAACTAATGCTATCATGCAACCCTGGTTGGTTTTGCTTTTCTACCCAGTCCAATAACGATGGTAGCTCCACGGGATTGGAATAGTTGACAAAATCGCGTTTTCCTGGTGTTTGTTCAATTTTACAGGTGGGTGGTGTTTGCCAAGTGTGGGCGCTATCGCAATAGTGACAACGCAAGTCGCAAATTGCGAAGCGGATGAAGATTTGGCGTGTACCAACGTTAAGTCCTTCCCCCTGAATAGCGGAAAATAGTTCAATTAGTCGCGCTTTTGGGAAATTATGGGTCATTTTTAGTCTCATCTACAAAGGAACAATACTAACTTTTATTTTTCTGGCTGTTTTACTCAATTGCCAATTGTCTTCAGAGATGATATTAAGTTTGTTTAAGCTAATTTGATTTAATTATGGAGAATAAGTGAATTTAGATAAAGTTATTTAATTTAATAATAAACTTTATAACTTAAAATTAGTCAAAAAACTTTACAGCAAAGCTTAAATTCTTCCCAGTGATTTACATCACAAATCTTAAGTATCTACACTCACAAAATACTTAGACTAGTATCATCATTTATTGCAGCCTTCAATCACCTGTTGAACAGAGAAAAAACAGTAAATTAATATCAAGAGTTAATCCATCTAGCAATGCTATCTCAGAGTTTTTTATCTCAAGCTACAACTACCGACTCAAGAGTGCTAAGAACTCACTCTTTTGGCAATGCAGTAAGTTACATCGAACAGGATGAATTCCCCAGTCAGTCAGAGAAACAGGGAAAAGATATTGCCACTGCACAAGCGGAAATTTGGCAATTTTTCCTAAATCTTGCTAAATCTGCTGCGCCAGAGATAGTGCTAGCAGAATTTGAAAATTTATTTATTAATCCTAGTTTTTTGTCTAATAATGAGATTGAAAAAGCTCTGGAGATCATAGTTTTATCTCAAAATGAGCCAGAGTTTAAAAATACTCTCAAACGTTGTATTTATATTCTGCTCAACACCTGGATTTATAGCAGAAAATACCAATATGCTCAAAGTTTAATTGAAAAGCTTTCCGTTCCACCTCTCAGCT
>JBAVZX010000458.1:0-2215 GCA_049589015.1 Phormidium sp.
ATTAGCCATTCTCATCATAATGGCGTTTCCTCAATGGGAGAAATTCGCTTTAAACAAGTTGACTTTGCCTATAAATCAAATGAATACGTTTTAAAGAACCTCAACTTTACCATTCATCCCGGAGAAAAACTAGCATTAGTCGGGCCAACAGGTGCAGGGAAAAGTTCAATCATTCGTTTATTATGTCGGCTTTACGAACCTACATCTGGACAAATTATTGTTGATGGAATTGATATTCGTGACTTACCCCAAATTGAACTCCGCCGTCATATAGGCGTAATTTTACAAGACGGCTTTCTGTTTTCTGGTGATGTCAAAAGTAACATCACTTTAGGAGAAAACTATTCCTTAGCAGCAGTCAAAGCCGCCGCTAAAGCCACCAATATTGACCAATTAATTGAGCAATTACCCCAAGGTTATGACACCGAACTCAGAGAAAGAGGAACCAATCTTTCAGGAGGTCAAAAACAGTTATTAGCCTTTGCCAGAGCCGCAATTCGTGACCCCAGAATTTTAGTATTAGACGAAGCAACTGCCAATTTAGATGTCAGAACCGAAGCCTTAATCCAGGAAGCATTAGAAAGATTACTTGTCGGACGTACTGCGATTATAATCGCCCATAGACTTTCCACAATTCGCAATGTAGACCGCATTTTAGTACTCAAACGCGGAGAATTAGTCGAAACAGGAACTCACGACGAACTATTAACAAAAGACGGACTTTATGCCAGTTTGTACAAATTGCAAATGTTAGGGGCGTAGAGATTGGTGATGGGGACTAGGCAATTTAATTTGATTATCCCCGACACCAAAAAATAAAATAGCAACCCTGTTTAAATTATGAACTCCTCCTTCTCTTCTCTGTGTCCTCTGTGCCTGGAGCGGTTTAAAAAAATCTAACGTCTGATAAAATGAAATAGTTCCAGCCCCCAGATTTATCTGTGGAGTCAATTTAAAATCTAAAATCTAAAATCAATGACCACTTCTGAAACTTTCCTATCAAAAAGTACAATTGTTACTAATTCCACTAACACAGATAATTGGTCAAATTTACTGCAACAATTGCTCGAAAAACAATCTTTATCTACTAGCCAAGCCGCAGAATTAATGCAGGGATGGCTAAAAGAAGAAATTGAACCTGTATTATCAGGAGCAATTTTAGCTGCATTGCAAGCCAAAAGAGTTTCTGCCGAAGAATTAGCAGGAATGGCTAAAGTATTACAAGCAAAATGTCTGACATCTGAAAATTATTCAGCCCCAAAATCAGCAAATCCCGTAATTGATACTTGCGGTACAGGTGGTGATGGCGCATCAACTTTTAATATTTCTACAGCAGTGGCTTTTGTGGCAGCAGCAGCGGGTGTAGCAGTAGCTAAACATGGCAATCGTTCAGCATCTAGTCGAGTCGGTTCTGCGGATGTATTAGAAGCTTTGGGAGTCAATCTTAATGCTAGTCCCGAAAAAGTTCAAGCCGCATTATCAGAGGTAGGAATTACCTTTTTATTCGCTCCCGGATGGCATCCCGCATTAAAAGTTGTCGCCCCATTGCGTCGGACTTTAAAAGTGCGAACAGTGTTTAATTTATTAGGCCCATTAGTTAATCCTTTACGTCCTACAGGACAAGTAATAGGAGTATTTGAACCGGATTTAATGTTGACTATTGCTAATGCTTTAAATCTGTTAGGAATGGAAAAAGCGATCGTCCTACATGGCAGAGAAAAATTAGATGAAGCCGGGTTAGCAGATAAAACAGACTTAGCAATATTATCAAAAGGCGAAGTTAAACTAGAAACAATTACTCCTGAAGAATTAGGTTTAACAGCTGCCCCAACAGCAGCAATTCGCGGCGGAGATGTCTCAGAAAATGCGGAAATTTTACGCAATGTTTTGCAAGGAAAAGGCACAGCTGCACAACAGGATATCGTAACTTTAAACGCAGCTATAGCACTGCAAGTCAGCGAATTAATTGCGATCGGTGATTACCAAAAAGGTATTGTAGTAGTAAGGGAAATTTTATCTAGCGGTGCAGCTTGGACAAAATTAGAACAACTAGTCCAATTTCTCAAAAATTAATCCACCAAACACAAGTTCGTAGTAACGACTTCAGTCGGAAAAGTTCGTAGTAACGACTTCAGTCGTGTCTTTGACAGATAGAAGGACTAAAGTCCTCACAACAAACCAACTTGATTTTTTGTAGAGACGTTTCATGAAACGT
>JBAVZX010000459.1:0-1794 GCA_049589015.1 Phormidium sp.
TACGGGAAAAGCGATCGCCAAAGCTAAAAATAACAAGATCCAAGAATTAGGAAACTGTAAGATCCGAGTCATAGCTAAAATAACAGTACCCGTAAAGTACTGAGCAAGGGTTTACTAGTAACAGACGAGTGAATCTAAGTTAGAGTTTCTAGTTGTTCGTAGCAACTTACTCACCCGGAACCTCGTCCTCACCCAAGTAAAATGCTATCTGCAAAGATAGCTACTGGGTGGATTATAGTTTTAACTTGCCTTTGGTGTTCCATTTGAGCAGTTCAAACGCTACAAACTTGTATAAAATCTTAACTAGCTTTGTTCTCCTCACAGACCAATTTAGCTTATTTGTTAAGGTTGCTACTGGTCAATAGTTTATTGTAACAAATTTAACTATCCATGAGCAGGCCATTCTCAAACTTGGACAAGGATGCAACCTCTCCCAAGTTAAGATTTTAACAAAAAGGCGCGTACTAACCAACTTACCTGATATGGCTATGGTTTCTTCAACTCAAGACCTTATGTTTAGAACAATTAGACCTTTTGCAGCTTATGCAATTCAAGATATTAGCTGTTTGGGCGATCGCTTAATTGCCCTAGATTCCACAACCGGATATCTATTGCAAGTTAATTTAAAAACCGACGACACCACTATTTTAAATCCCTATCAGGTTGGGGAATTCTTAGATGCTACTGGTTTAGCTGTCTGGGAGGACAAGCTGTGGTTTACCAAAGACGAAGATGTTTACTTTTGTAATTTGACAGATTTTACACCTCAGCATTTTGTCAGTTTACCTTACACCGCCAATGGCATCACAGTTTGGGAATCAACTGTTTATGTGAGTTGTCAAAAATCGGGGTACATTTACATCTATGATACCCACAAAGGTAACTTAATTACGAGATTTTATACACCGGGTATTGGTAGAGAACATTTGACAATTAGAGGCGAAGAAATTTGGGTAGCTGATGATGAAGAACAGACAGTATTTTGCTTGGAACGGGCAACAGGGGAAATTAAATTTAGCTTATTAACTCCTTTTGAAAATCCCACCGGATTAGTTTTTTATCACGAGGCGGAAACTGACAAAGAAGTTCTTTATGTTGCCTACTCTTACAAAGAATGTTATGTCAGAGATGACCCAAACTCAGACCCACCACAAGAATTAGATTATCGCGATCGCACCTTCATTCATCCCCTGTATTTCCAGTATTATCCCGAAGGGAATTATGCCTTGTCTAATGGTTATTTAATGGAAGTCAGCTACGTTGAAGAACTCTCACCATTAGAAGAAGTACATTTAGAAAACTTAGAATGGCGCATCGCTTTGCCCTCAGAAACATTGCGCCAAAAAATCCGAGAAATTTACCCCATTGGTCTTCCCTTTACCGAAGAAGTCATCAACGGACAAAGAGTAGCAGTATTTAAATTTGACAAACTTACACCACAAGAAAGGTACATTTTTGGTTGGAAAGCACTGCTAGAAGTTTACAGCATTAAATATCGGTTGACACCAAGAGATGTGGAAGATTTACCAGAATTAGCACCAGAATTTCGCGATAAATATTTGGTAGATAACGATGATTTGGCAATGGATACAGAGATTATCCGTAAAGCTGCCAAAGAAGCGATCGGCACAGAAACAAATCTGTTGCGAAAAATCTATAAAATTCGCAACTTTGTTTATGATAAACTCTCCTATGGCATCAAACCTCACATCGATCCACCAGATGTGGCCTTACAACGAGGCGTTGGTTCTTGCGGCGAATATTTAGGCATTTTATTAGCCCTTTCTCGCTTAA
>JBAVZX010000460.1:0-3769 GCA_049589015.1 Phormidium sp.
GCAGATGAACGCGGATGAACGCAGATGTACATTTAGCTTTACTGTTTATTGCAATCGTTTTTTTAGCCATACTTATATTTAAGCGATCGCAAGTCAGATTGACCAAAATTTCAACCTTTCTTAGTAAACATCAATTAAGGATTATTTAACTTCCACAGCATAACTCGATTGTTACCTGAATCAGCGATCGCAACTGTATCACCACAAACCTGTACGCCATAACACCAGCAAAAGCTATCACGCATCGGTAATCCATAAACTCGATTTTCTCCTTTGCTTTGAAAATCAAGTTGTCCAATCAAAGCATTTGCAGGTGTACCTTGAAGCGATTTTAAATCTGCCAAAAACTGCCAAGCTAATAAGCGAGAATTAGCAGTATCAGCAACTAACAACCAATCTTTCGCCACTGTCACCCCATAAGGCATATTTAAACTTGCCGCACTAGGAAAGTAAACCCCTCGATTGAGTTCTACTTGTTCAAAATTAGACTGTCCCAACACCGCCACACAAGGAGTATTATTTTCTTTGGGAATACCTTCCCACAACATAATCCGATTATTTCCAGCATCCGCTACTACTAAATTACCTTGCCAAATCGCCATACTGTGACCCCAACGCATACTCGCCGCTGTCGGTGTTCCGCCGCCGTTCTCATTGCGGGAGGTAAAATCGGGTTGTCCTAAAACTAAATCCGCAGGTTGTCCGTTTGACTCTGGTAACTGATTCCAAATCAAAACTCGACGATTTCCAGTATCAGCAACAAACAACTTACCTTGATGATAGAAAACACCATAGCACCAATGCAGGCGATCGCACTCTGTATCCACAAATCCTCGATTAGGTTCCCCTTGGGAAAAATCAGCTTGTCCTAACACAATATCAGCAGGAACATGAGAATCTTCTGGGATTTTTTTCCAAATCAAAACCCGATGATTCCAAGCATCAGCAACAGCTAAACCTTCACCACAAATACAAATTCCCGTCGGAACACTTAAAGTAGAAGCAGTGGGATTACCGTTAGCATTTTTGCCTTCGCTAAAAAAGTCAGGTTGTCCGATGATCCAATCTGCTGGTTGATTATCTGATTGCGGATGCGATCGCCATCCTAACAAACGATGATGTCCCGTATCCACCACCCAAAAAGAACCATTATCAACCAAACAAATACCTCTGGGGCCGAATAAAGTATTTGGAGTAGGTGCGATCGGAATCGGGATGATAGAATCTCCCAAACCACCAATAATCACTTTTGCACCTTGAGGTGAGAGAAGGGGAGAGGGAACTGCTTCTGGAGTTATCATAAAAAAACGCAAGACTATCTTCTTTTCTCTTAATGTAAACGCTAACAACTAAGGAGATATAATCATGACCTTAGAACAATGCTTGCTTACTAAGTTAAAGCAATTGCCCCCAGATAAACAACAGGAATTGTTAGATTTTGCTGAATTTTTATCTCACAAAACCTCCTCTCAACCTCCTTTAAAAACGATTCGGGGACTTTGCGCTGATTTAAAAGTAGATATTACAGCAGAAGAGATTCAGCAAGCTAGACAGGAAATGTGGGTGAATTTTCCCAGAGAGGAGTTATTATAGTGACAGCAGTAGTCATCGATACTCATGTTTTAATTTGGTATATCTTTGACCTCAATCGATTAATCGATAGGGTAATAAAACAATTGAATTTCATAGGAGTTATGCTTAAATGTCGCTAAGCCGTAGATTAACTGATTTAGAAGAACTTATAGAAACTAATTATCAAAAACTTGCTAAATTCCAAAAGAGGCTCGATCGCACAGCAAGCGTCCGGGAAGAATTCGATATTGAAGGTGACATTCCAAAGATTAGGAAAACGATACGCGATTATGAGATAGAGTATTGGCAACTGCTGGCGCAAGAAGCACGCAATTGTGATGTTTCAGAAGATGATGCGAGTCTTGCTATTGTGGAAGTTTTGCCGGAAGTTGAAATAATTCAAAGTCAACCTATTGCTAATTATCCCGATGAATTGATTAAGTTGTTATTGGAAATTCGGGATAAGTTGAATGAACCTGGGACACCTGCGGCAGCTAAGGCGAAGTTTGCTTTAAGTTTAATTCCAGGGATTCTTTCTTATGAGGTGGAACTGGATACGGAAAACTCGTTGAGAAGGTTTGTTCAGCCGATTAGACGGCTGTTTCGGGGTGCAATTGAAAAAAAGTAATTAGCGCCGATGATTGTCCCTATCGGTGTTTGTCGGCATTTCGGGAGCAGGATGAGAAGTTTTTCTTTGGACGACAGAGGTTTGTCGATAGTTTAGTTGAAGTTGTCTATCGACAGCCGTTAGTTGCTGTAATTGGTGCTTCTGGTAGCGGCAAATCTTCGGTTGTATTTGCGGGACTGATTCCTAAGTTGAGAGAAAAGGGAAATTGGCTGATTGCATCTTTTCGTCCTCAGAATCAACCTTTTTTTGGACTTGCTTCGGCGCTGGTGCGGTTGCTGAAGCCGGAATTAGACGAAATTAAGCAGCCTGGTAGAGCAGCGGAACTGGTAGCAGATTTGAAACGGGAGTTGACACTACCACAGGTGGTTGCAAGCATTTTGGCACGCAATCCCGGCAAACGGTTGCTGTTAGTAATTGACCAGTTTGAAGAACTTTATAATCCGCGCAATGATTCGGAGCAACAGCCGTTTGTGGATGCGTTGCTGGCGGCTATTCAGTCTGCACCGAACGATTTGACGGTGGTGTTGACGGTACGGGCTGATTTTTATAGCTATGTGGTGAAGGATCAGTCGTTCGGAAAAGCGTTAAATAATTACCCAGCAAAGAATCTCACATCGATGGAGCCGGAAGAGAGGCGGGAAGCAATTGAGCGTCCGGCAGAGAAAGTGGGCGTAAAACTGGAGGAGGGGCTGACTGAGCGAATTCTGGATGCGGTGAAGCGGGAACCGGGAAATCTGCCTTTGCTGGAGTTTGCTTTAGAGCAATTATGGGCGAGACAGAAAAACAATCGGCTCACCCATGATGCTTACGAGGATATCAAAGGTGTGGAGAAGGCGCTGGCTGTTTATGCCCAATCGGTGTATGAGGAACTGACTCAGAAGATTGACGGGAAAAAGATACAGCAAATCTTTATCCAGTTGGTGCGTGTGGGGGAAGGGACGGAGGATACGCGACAACTGGCTACCCGTGCTGAGGTGGGAGGGGATAACTGGGATTTGGTGACGCAGTTGGCTAATAAGCGTTTGGTGGTAACGGGACGCAATGAGGCGACTGGGGAAGAAACGGTTGAGGTTGTGCATGAAGCTTTGATTCGGGAATGGGGTTTGTTGCGTCAGTGGATTGATGAGAATCGGACAAAGTTGATTAAAAAACGGGAAATTGAAGATGTTGCTAAGAGGTGGCGAGATAGGGGGAAGGCGAAGGATTATTTGCTAGGGGGGAAAGTGTTGACTGAGGCGAAGGTGTTTCAGAAGCAGGAAGGTAGAAATCTGAGGTTATCGGATTTGGCGAAAGAGTTTATTGAGAAAAGTTTGAGGCTGAGACGGAATAATCACATTTTAGTCGGTCTTATTTCGATAATTATTCTCAGTTTAGTTACATTCGTGGGAACTATTGCTGTCACAGAAATAAAGATACGGCAACTTTGGGCTATCGTGAAAAGACCTCAGAGAATTGATGATCCAGAAAGAATTGAAGCACTTCAGAAACTGGTAAAAGCTCAAAAGAGCCTCGCTAGAATTGATCTTAGCTACGTCAATCTCAGCAATGTTGACTTTGGTGGTGCCGATC
>JBAVZX010000461.1:0-2004 GCA_049589015.1 Phormidium sp.
ATACATAGCTGCTTCTACATTTGGAGGTGAGGGCGGTAATCTTACCATAAATACATCAAATTCATTAGAGATAAGTGCCGCTTTTATTGCTACAGGAACAGGAATAAATGCGGTGGGGAATGCCGGAGAGATAAAGATAAGTACGAGGAGATTGTTAGTAGAAAATAATGGTCTGATCACAACTTCTAGTTTTGGCGTAGGCAAAGGGGGAAATTTAACTTTAAATGCTACTGATTCCATCGAAGTAAGTAGCAGCAATCCTATTCCTCTTTCACCAAATGCTAGAGCTTTCGGCGGGGTTTTTACTAGCGGTTTAGGTGTGGGAGATGCGGGAGAATTGCGGATTAATACCAGACAATTAACTATTCGCAGTGGTGCAGCTTTAGCAGCTAGTTCGTTTGGTCAAGGACAGGGAGGAGATATCACAATTAAAGCCTCTGAATTTGTCAAATTAGAAGGGAATTCTCCTGATGGTCAATTGTTAAGTGCAATCACTTCGGTTACAGAACCGGGATCTATAGGTAGAGGGGGAAATTTAACTATAGAAACCGATCGCTTAATTTTACGAGATGGGGGAAGAGTCAGTATTCGATCGCGCGGAACCGGAAACGCAGGTAACTTAATTATCCAAGCTAACTCGGTTTTAATGAATAATGACGGCGGTTTAGAGGGAACTTCGGCATCAGGAGAAGGTGGGAATATTACAGTGCGATCGCGCAACTTACAAATGCGTAACAATAGTTTTATTTCCGCTACTGCTGGTACAGAAGGCGGGGCAGGAAATGGCGGTAATATTAATATTAATACCGAAACTTTAGTTGCTTTGGAAAATAGCGACATTACTGCTAATTCTGTTGCTAGTCAAGGCGGCAAAGTAACGATTAACGCTCAAGGTATTTTTGGTATCCAATACCGTTTAACAAATACTCCTAATAGTGATATTACTGCTACTGGTGGTACACCAGATTTAAGCGGTGTTGTCCAAATTAATACACCAGATGTTCAGACTACTAATGCTTTAGTTCTATTACCAGAAAACTTTACTGATATTAGTAATCAAATTGTCGCTGGTTGTTCTACTTCTGGCGGCAACAGCTTTGTCATTACCGGAAGAGGTGGCTTACCCGAAGATCCCAACCAAACCCTGAGAAGTAGCACAGTTTGGCGCGATTTACGTGCTTTTGGAGAGATGGGGGGAAATGCTTCCCCTACCTCCGAGTCTCCAATCCCTAGTCCCCAATCCCCAATTATTGAAGCTACTGGTTGGGTGAAAAATGCTGATGGTAAAGTAGAATTGATTACTCGATCAACTCCGCAAAATTCTTGGTATAAACTTCCACTATGCCCGGTTTATTAAGAAAATGGCTAAAATTCGTTGGTTATTAAAATCTATTCCTAAAAATGTTTGCTTGGGGTTGTTAACTCTGTTTTTGGTGACAGTGGTTTTTCCTGCTACAGCAGAAACAGATTTTAAATTTGCTTTGGCGAGATGGGAAGTTAAAGGGGAAATTGTTGCTCTTAATCAGCAAAATAATTCTAATTCGAGTTTGTTGGCTCAAGGACAAATGCTGTTTGCTAAGGGCAGATTTGCGGAGGCGGTAAGGGTTTGGGAACAGGCGGTAAAAGAGTTGCAGAGGGAGGGCGATCGCACTCAACTTGCACTCACTTTAAATTACCTGGCTAATGCTTATCAAGAATTAGGACAATGGCAAGAAGCAAAAAATGCAATTAGCCAAAGTTTAACTCTTTTAAAATCTCCGTCTCCACCAATTATTCTGGCTCAAGCTTTAAATACTCAAGGCAGTATTTTATTAGCAACTGGACAAACAGAAGCCGCTTTAATTAGTTGGCAACAAGCCGAAAAAGCCTATTTCCAAGCCGGAGATGAAACCGGAATTTTAGGGACTAAAATTAATCAAGCTCAAGCCTTACAAGCTTTGGGACTTTACCGAAAAGCTAAACTAAATTTAGAAGAATTAAATACTAAATTGCAAGGTTTACCGG
>JBAVZX010000462.1:0-2873 GCA_049589015.1 Phormidium sp.
GATACTTATATGTTTTGGCTGTGCTTGCACTCGCTGTATCCAAGCCTGAATAGCCGTAAATTCTGATAAATCAAAACCTCCTTCATCAGCTACATGAGTATAAGCAAACAAAGCAATATCAGCAATAGTATAACGTTCACCAACAAAATATTGATGTTCAGTTAAATGCTTTTCCATTACTTTTAATGCAGCCTCACCCCCGGCTCTTTTTTGGTTGATTGCTTCCCGGTATTCTTCTGCTTTTCCTAAAATAGAAATCCAATATCGAGAAGTAGCAATATAAGGTTCGTGGCTGTACTGTTCAAAAAATAACCATTGCAGCACTTGTGCCTTTTCAAAAGAGTCTGTTGGCAAAAAATTAGTCCCCTCGCTCAAATAAAAAAGGATGGCATTTGATTCCGCCAAAAATTGTCCTTTCTCGGTTTCTAAAACAGGAGTTCTCCCATTAGGATTTTTGGTTAAAAACTCAGGAGTTCGACTTTCCCCTTTCAGAATGTCAACTGGTATTCTTTGAAAAGGAATATCTAATTGAGCTAACAAAAGTCGGATTTTATAGCAGTTACCAGACGAGAAAAATTCGTATAATTTATACATTACCAATTCCCCAAATTTTATGTGTGGCAGATACAGTTTTACCCAATTAGCCGAAGCTATAACTGATAAGTTTCAAGTAAAAGAAGTTCCTCCCCTTTCTCCCAGGTATAACATCGCGCCAACTCAACAAATAGCAACAATTTCAGTGAATTCCGAAAGTTGCGATCGCCAGTTTAAAATGTTACGTTGGGGTTTAATTCCCAGTTGGGCAAAAGATGGGAAAATGGGAGCAAAATTAATTAACGCTAGAGCCGAAACAGTTGCCGAAAAACCAGCTTTTCGTGCCGCTTTTAAAAAACGACGCTGTTTAATTTTAGCTGACGGTTTTTATGAATGGCATACCCAAAATGGGGAAAAACAACCCTTTTATTTCCACTTGGAAAATAGCGAACCTTTTGCCTTTGCGGGTTTGTGGGAACATTGGGAAAAAGGGGAGGGTGAACCAATAGAAACTTGTACAATTATTACCACAGAAGCCAATGAATTAATGCGTCCGATTCATGAGCGAATGCCAGTAATTCTTGATTCAAAAAACTCCGAACAATGGTTAGATCCAGAAACTAAAAAAATTGAATTGTTACAATCCTTTCTTCAACCCTACCCCTCAAAAGAAATGAGCGCTTATCCTGTCAGTACAAAAGTAAATAGCCCGAAAAGCGATCGCCCAGAATGTATTCATCCTATTTAACTTGATGACCACATTTCCCACAAAATTTATCTTCTGCACTTAGTTGATTACCACATTGAGTACAGAAACCACCTTTTGCTGGCATTCCTGTTCCCATTGGCGGCATTTGTAACTCCATATTTCCCATTCGCATTTGCATTTTTGGCGACATTTGCATTTCCATATCACCCATTCGCAGCGGTTCCATTGGTTTCATAGGTTCCATTGGTTTCATGGGTTCTATTGGTTGCATCGGTGGCATAGAAGGCATTGTCGAGGCGGGATTTTTTTCCGTTTGTTGCAGGGGAATATTTTCTGCATTACTCAAAGAAGGAGTTTCATTTACACTAGTCATTCCACTAGTTTGTATACGTACAAAGTGATTACCTGATTGAGTTTGAATTTGCAAAATTACACCAGATGTAGTGCGAAACAAAGCTGGCGGTTGTACCCAAGAACCTGTTTGGAAACTGTTGCTTTGACTTTGTTGTTGTCCTGGACTACTGCTGAAAAGTGTGACGATCGTTTGCGTTCCTTGATTCTCAACGTAAACTTGTTGTCCACTACCCAGGTTGCCTAAGTAAGTATTCATGTTTGCAACCAAAAGACAGACTAATATATAGTGTAGAACAGTTTTCCACATAATTACTTAAGAGGAAATACTAGTTCTAGTTTTACTAATTTTCTTCGGAATTGGGGTAGTGAATTTGGTGCGATCGCCTATCTTCCAGCAAATTATTTATAATAGATTGCTTTTCTTTACAAAAAGATCTTTTTCGCAACAACTAACTAATTGAGCGTTGCTTCCTGTGTCAGTTACGAAACTGTCCCTATCTTTAGCTGCAAATTTGCTAACAAAATCGCTATTTACAGTTAAAAACTTTTGATTTATTGCATCCAGTTAACAAACTGTCACTACAAATTTATTAAGGGCAAGCCCTAATTAGAAAATTAAAACACAACAGATTAAGCAAAAATTTTATCCTTGTTTCAGGAGAGATTATGCAACAGCCAATTAACAATCAAAAAGATACAACCGCTTGGATTATTCAAGTTTGGCTCTCATTTGTTCTTTCTCTTTCTGCTACATCTGTTGGGATAATTTATCTCCCTGTAGACGGTTGGGTAAAAGGTTATATGGGAATGGGTTTACTATTTTCGATCGGTTCCACATTTACCTTAGCTAAAACCACTAGAGACAATCATGAAGCCACAAAACTAACAGCAAGAATTGATGAAGCCAGAGTTGAAAAAATCTTAACTGAACATCATCCACTCAAGTAATCTTAATCTTTAATTAATGCAAATCTACGAAATTTAATAATACCTATTTGCTAGGGGCGGGTTTTGTTGAAGATTTCACGGTCGGTATGCTAAAATATCGGCTAAACCCGCCTCTACAATTTATTTTTATCAACCTTAAGGTGAAATAGTATAAGGCATCCTACAGTTTAGCGATTAGACTATCTGCTTCAAGTTTGGCTGATTGATCTAGACGAGGGAACTTGGTATAATAAGAAAATTTTCTCAGGCAAAGCTAATAATTTAATCGACGCAACAAGGAACTGATATGTCTACTAAAGAAAAATACCGATTAGTAACTAGAAGCGAC
>JBAVZX010000463.1:0-2974 GCA_049589015.1 Phormidium sp.
ATAATTCCTAAATTCAAAGCTGAATTTGTTGCAACAGTTTCATACTATTTAAAAGGCGATCGCTAAATTGTTTACCAAGCAAGCGATCGCTCATTAATAAACTTATCCGCCAACCGTCTAACACTTCAATAAATCTTTTGCAGAGTTAGGAAAATAACTCTTTTAAAAAGCTTTTACCAGCATCTTCAAGGTTGCTATTTAAAGAGAATGTTAGGCTACGAGTTCGGATATTTCCAATCAATGTATCTAACGGATAGGTAAGGGAAGTTGGATAAACTAAAATTACTTCTTGGCATTCTTTAGAAACAGCATAAGCGATCACTTGTCTCACGTCATCGGGTGCTGGAGAATTGGAAGTTTTGTATTTGGTATCGAGGATGTAGCGCGGGTTTCCTGTTGAGTTTTCGTAAAGAACTATATCTGTTTTAAATGAGATGCGATCGCTAATATTTATCCGTTCCTGAAATTTGACAAATAGGTGAGATGGCAGGTTTTCTTTTAGCCATTCGGCGACAAAAAGTTCATAGAGTTTTGCCATGTCAATTAGAAAGGGTAGCATAGTGCGATCGCCTTTTTCATGACTAGGCCCAGTATTCTCTAAAAAAAAGCGGCAAAGTGCGTGTAATGGTTGATAATCTTCATTAAGGCGATGATAATTTCGCCCAATACAATCTTCTGGTTTAAATGATTTTAAGGTTACTAATCCTTGCAAAGTGTGATATGCTTGTCGCAGTTTTGGTAATACTCTTTCTTTACACAAACCGCTACGCAGAATAATAAAAAGTGTCCAAGCGAGAATCTGATTTTCCTCAATATCAGCTGTGTGTTCTTCGTAATGGCATTTTAGCTTTACTTCCCAAGGTTTTTGGATAGTTTGACGCATATCTAAACGACCGCGAACATAAGCGAGATTGCCTGTTTTTGGCAGATAAGCACGATAAAATCCTTTGCGACATCTGTCTAGAATTCGCTGGGCTAAAACATGAGCAAGATTATTATAAAATTCTTCTAGAGATTCGCAATTAACTAGTCCTGGGAGAAAGCGAAAGCTTTTCAGTTTGTACGCATAATCTAACATTCCAAAAAGATTACCTAACGGCACTTTTGGCAACAGTGACAGGTGAAAATCTGGAGTTACTGGGATATGTCCTACCCATCCTTTAGCAGTTAATTTCCACTTATTGCCAGTTTTAGGAGTTGGGAAATCTACGGTAACTTGTTGAACTTTTTGATCGTAATTTCGCCATAAAGTTTCGCCGATCGCATATTCAATTTCGTTAATTTCAAACTCTTCCGAACTGTATTCAGTTAACTCGATATGTTGCAGCGGAGTCATGGAAGCACCTGCTGTTTAATTTTATCCCAGCGAAACTCATCGACTTTTTCCAATCTATCGAAAAAATACTCTTCTAGATACGGTTCTATTTCCATTTTCCAGATATCTTCTATATCTTCAACCAACTTTTCTGTTAAAAAGAAAGAGATACCGAGTTCATAATTTTTATCTGCGATCGCCTGATTTAATTTTTGCAATACCTGAATTAAACCATCAACTTTAAAACCTGTATTTCTCTTTTCGTGATAATTCCGCAATACATCATAATTGGGGCGAATTTCGATGAATGCGAAGCGGCGACGTAGGGCGTGATCTACTAGTGCGATCGAGCGATCGGCTGTGTTCATTGTACCGATAATGCGAACATTTGAGGGAATCCGAAAAGTGTTACCGCCAGCCAGAGGAATTTCTTTATCTCGGTACTCTAGCAAATACATCAATTCACCAAATACTTGAGCTAAATTGGCGCGGTTAATTTCATCAATGATTAAAACACAAATACCTTCACGGGACTCGGCTTTTTTGCAGAATTCTAAGAATCTACCTGGAACCATTGAATAGGTTAATTGTCCATCTTTATTTTGTGGACGGATACCTTGAATAAAGTCTTCGTATGAATAAGCTGGATGAAATTGTACTAATTCGGAGAAACCGTTACTACCCCCAATTAAATGTTGAGCGAGTTTTTCAGCTATAAAAGTTTTCCCAGTTCCGGGTGAACCATAAAATATTGCTTGTTTCTTACGTTGAATAGCTGCTACCCATCGATCTATTATTGCTGTAAGAAAGCCAGTGTCTTGAGCACATTGCCTTATGTTATAAACTGGTAGATTCATAGAAATTACAAATGGTACACCAAAGTAGTAATTTTTAATTGATACCAGCCAATGACAGAACATATCAAACAAATCATCATCTCGTAAGGCTGGAACACCAGATTGGTGCATTTCTTTAGCTAATTCTTTAATAAGCTCATGTCCTGTAAAGTTTATGTCTGGATAATCAATTAACTCGTCTCCATAGGATGTATCAGCAAAATAGTTGATAACTAGGCGCGATCGAGTATTAATCAATAGAAATTCATCTGGTCGCAAAGCATTAAGAATAGGAGTGATCATACCTGTCTGGAACTTCTTGGAGTAGGGTAAGTTACAAAATTCTCTACACGCTGCGGATAACTGGCTTGGATCATCGTTACACTGACGGATAAAATTAAGAATAGCTTGGGCAATATCTTGCCAATCTTTTGGTTCCCACCCCGCCGCTTCAAACCTGATTCTCACATCAGTAGCAAAAGCGGCAGCGTTATGTATCCAAGCTCCTCTCTGCTGATTCTCAGGATAGTCTGTATAAGGAAGTAGCTTTAGCAGTATTGGTTTTGTAAGCTCTCTTTTAGGCATATTAGAATTGACAATCTGTTCAAAATTCCAACGCCCCTGCTGTCGCTGTTTATCGTAGGCACTTTTATGATTCAACCCCTTTGGTGTATAGGGATATGAGTTGACAAATTCCTCAAATAGCCTGACAAATTCAACTAGTTTCTCTGTTAACATAACCAACTCTCAAAATGTCATTAATCTATAAGTTTATATCAAATTATTCCTGTTTATCGGGTTAAGGTTTTCACAGCCTCTAACT
>JBAVZX010000464.1:0-2962 GCA_049589015.1 Phormidium sp.
AATGACAATTGACAACCTTAAAATGATGCAGCGTAAGTCAATTCAAATTCACGAAAAATTGTTATACAACAAGAGTTATTCGGTTGCTCTCCTGTTTGAAAATCAATCTTACCATCAACCGTTGTGATTGGTCGTCTTAAGGGCTTATTGTCGTATTGACTGCGTTCGCGAGTACTCCAATCCATAATGGTAGCGTCGAGATTATTTTGAATTTCTGCTGCTAACATTAACAGATCAAATTTATCTTTAGTTAGCCCAACTATGGGAAATTTCATAATAATAGATTGGGCAATAATTGGTCTAGCATCGTTAGCAGTTACGTGAGTTTGGCAAGTACCAAATTCTAGATCGTAATGCTCAAAATGGAAAATTTCTTTGTACTCAGTAAAGTTGGTTTGGATGACTTTAATCGCTTTGTCAATCTGAGGGAATAGCCCTAAATTTGGATCGGATAGTAATTTACGAATGTTGGAAATTTCACTCATGGTATTGTTTACCTATTTAGGATATTGTTAAGGATGTTCAGCTGCATGGCTAGTACCGATTACAATTACTCATCACTAGCTAGTTCTAGTTTTGTTACCAAAGCCTCTGTCAGTAACTCCTTAACTCTCTGTGCTTGATACCATCTCAATAATATGATGCTTTTTGCTCCTTTAATTAAGAGAATTTTGATTAGTTCCTGCCTGAGATTTTGTCGTAAATCCTGGGGTAAGGAATGATAAGTTTTATTAAAAATAATTTTTAGCCATACTTTATAAATCTCAAACAAAGTGGCAATGCGATCGCCCTTTAAATTCCGATTAGTTGTTTGTTCAGCATGAATCTGGAAAATCGCTAACTCCTCATCCACAAAACCCACCTTATAATCAGCCATAATCCGCAACCACATTTCTAAATCACATAATTGCTTAAACGCCGGATCAAACAAACCAATTTGTTGAAAAACTTCTCGACGAACTAACACATTCGTCGGTTCACCAATTTTATTGTATGGCGGCTTGAAAAAATTGGGATCTCTGAGTAAACTTAGACCAGATTGAATTGATTGTAGCTGAGTCCAGCGTTTATGTAAATCTTGCATTCCCTTGACAAAATCAGCATCAATCGACTGCTCAAAAACCAAACAACGTGGACTAAAAACTAAACCGATTTCCGCATCTTGTTCGGCTAAATCTACCATTTTTGTAATGCAGTCGGGAGCGACCGCATCATCCTGAAATAAAAACTTGACATACTTACCTTGAGCTTGGGAAATACAAAAATTCCAATTACCCACCAACCCATATCTAACATGACTAAAAATTCGGCAATTCGGTAAATTGGCCGCCCGGAATAAATTTAAAGAATCATCCTGAGAAGCATCATCAGAAATAATAATTTCAATATGGGGATAAGTATTGTTTTGAAGACACTGGATGAGTGGGGCAATAAAATCACCAGCATTATAAATAGGAATGCAAATACTGACTAGTGGATAACTACACATTTACTGCATTTACTAATGATCAGAAGCAACCCTGATATAGTGACAGTTAACACTTAAGTTGAGGTTGCAGGTAAACTTTACCACACAAGTTAAAATTAAGGGCATACTGGAAGCAGTAGTACCTGTGCAGCTTACTCCTTACATAAATTTGGTAAAACTTGTCGAGTAATTATGAGACGTAAACCCACCACAGTCGCCAATAAACCCTTATCATCCACCAGTAAACCTTCACTGTTTAACTACACATCATTAGCACTGATTGCTGGCGTTTTCATTTTGGGAATAGGAATTGGCATCGCTTTTAGTTCCACAGCAACTTCTGATTCCGGCAGTAACGTCTATTCTCGCGAATTTATCGATCGCAGCGCCCCCAACGCCGCACTTTGCGCTCAATTTGGTGCTAGTGCGATCGTCACCGACACCCGGATTTTCGTCACCCTCAACCCCTTTAGCGTTTACGTAACTCAGCCAAAAATGCAACCTGGGTGCGTGTTGCGTACCAACAACTGGTCAATTTTAGAGCAAAGAAAACTCGTCAACGGAGAACAGGTGCGAAATTGTAAACTGCGGATGAACACCTTCGGTTATACAGGTGCCTTGGAAAGTTCACCCCAAATTGACTGTGTATACCGCAACGACAACGATCAAAACCGCTTTAACCAAATACCTGGTTCTGGTGGTCCACCTCCCGCAGAAACCAGTGAGTTCTAACTTTAGCTTTCGCTTCCCTGCACGGAAGAACCTCAAGAACGCCTCAGCGAATGACGGCGTTTTTTTTTGCTAGTGCAGCGTCGCAGAAATAACTATCAGAAAAATAGTGGGAGCATGAAATAGTAGATAGGCTGATGGTTGATCTTCTGCTACACTTCCCATAAGGTAGGGATCAATAGAAAATAAACGATCCCGCTAGTAAGCGGTTAATCGCTTTAGCATCTTTCTTGGATAAATCGCTGATACTGCCTATGCTAGTGATTCATCTAAATTTAAAGACTAAATTAACTGCTGGAGAAGCACATCTTTCCTACTCTTCAGCATTATTGCCATTTTTTATACCACCATTGATAGAGCGTCGTTTTCAATTAACCTTTTATAATAACCAAAAGAGTAACACTTTGTCTCACTTAGATATCGAGTTCAGGGTGTACCGCCGCTCTTAGATGAAAACGTTTGATTCCTGGACACAACAGCTTAAGCAATGGCGGAGAGTTGCCCTCAGCATGGCTCATCTAAAAACATTCAACAACAGATACCGTTCATCAAAACCTAACCCCGACCAAGAGATTGTCTCTTTGCCAAAGGCTCCCGAACGAGATCGCTCTATTTACAAGCTGGTGCAGAAACACCTGCGGAACTTGTTTTTAGAAACTAATCCCTGTCAAACTCAAGCACTAAACTGTCGGCGCTCTAAAACCGGGAAACGCCCCAAAGTTGCCTTAGTCATGGCAGTGATTTCCCTGACCAGCGCTATGGGTC
>JBAVZX010000465.1:0-1927 GCA_049589015.1 Phormidium sp.
GTAGTACCTGGTATAGGCTGGAGTTAAGCGATCTAGTCCTGAGATGTTTACGAAGGGGAAACCTGCTGGTAATAGCGTTTTATTTTTTGCTTAACAAAATCAGCTTGGGATATGACTGAGCAACAACCCAGAACTCGCCAAGAATTATACGATCGCATCCGCCAAACTTCCAGAGAAGAAGTAATTTTAGAAGAAATGATTCGCTTGGGATTTTGGCCCGCAGAAGGGGAAATACCAGCAGATCCAGCTGATGAAATTCGGCGACGTGGCGAAATTGAACGAGAACTTAGTGAACTGTATCGCCAAAATCGCCAAATACATAATGAAACTTATCTGAAAAAACAAGCTTACCTCCAACGTTTAGAACAATCAAAGCGAAAACGTCAGGAAAACAAAGAACGTCGGGAAAAGGAAAGACAAGAAAAGGCGGAAGCTTGGCGACAAAGAAAAGAACAGGAAATTGTTTATTTAGGCGATCGCGTTTCTGCTGGATTAAACGATGCTGAATACAATCAAGAAAGATTAGAAAGTTACGGTTTACCTGCTTATAATACTGCCCAAGAAATCGCCGATGCAATGGGAATTAGTATTGGAGAATTGCGCTTTCTCGCCTTTTCTCGGAAAACTTCGCTAACTACCCATTATGTGCGCTTCAAAATACCGAAAAAAACTAGAGGCGATCGCCTAATTTCCGCCCCTATGCCTCGCCTAAAAAAAGCACAACATTGGATACTAAATAATATATTAGAAAAAGTTCCCCTGCACAACGCTGCACATGGATTTCGTCAAGGTTATTCTATTGTTACTAACGCCCAACCTCATATTGGTGCAGAAGTTATTATTAATTTCGATTTAAAAGACTTCTTTCCGACAGTTTCTTATCGGCGAGTTAAAGGACTTTTTCAATCATTAGGTTACTCAGATATTGCAGCAACAATCTTTGGTTTAATTTGCACAGAACCGGAAGTTACTGAAGTAGAATTAGATGGCAAAACTTACTATGTAGCACTTAGCGAAAGACATTTACCTCAAGGTGCGCCCACCAGTCCAGCGATTAGTAATATAATGTGTCGGAGGCTCGATCGCCGCCTCGAAGAAATGGCACAAAAATTAGGGTTTGTTTATACTCGCTACGCTGATGATTTAACCTTCTCTACTTCCGGCGAATTTCGCCGCCATATATGTAATATTTTAAGACGTACTGAATCGATCGTTGAGCATGAAGGGTTTGTCATTAATGAAGAGAAAACCCGGATCATGCGAAATACTAATCAGCAAGATGTTACCGGAGTGGTAGTTAACTCTAAACTCAATGTTGATAAGAAAACTTTAAAACGTTTTCGCGCCACTTTGTTTCAAATAGAAAAAGATGGTTTGGCGGGTAAACATTGGGGACATTCGGAAAACTTACTTGCTTCAATTCAAGGTTTTGCTAACTATGTGGCGATGATTAATCCCGAAAAAGCGGCAGAATTTCAGGTGCAAATTGAACGAATTAAAGAGAAACATGGAAGACGCAAAAAATAAAGGTGAACCACCTGCGGTTTTTAATTAAAAATAGACTTTTGGTAAAAGTCCAAAATCTGGTTTTTTTACCACAGATATCCACAGATAAACACAGATGAACACAGATAAATTTTATTAGACATTTAATAAATTCCACAAATATTCATCGTTGAAATCCGGGATAACTTTAAATGCACCAAGATCATAAAGTTTTTCTGGATCGTGAGTAGAAGCAATCCCAATTGTGCGAATTCCTGCACCAACAGCAGAACGAATTCCTGAAGGTGAATCTTCAAAAGCTAAAGCTGTTTCTGGCGTAATATCTAACCGTTCAAGAGCAAGTTTATATATAGCCGGATCGGGTTTTCCTTCGGTTACATCCTCCTCAGCAACAAACACAGCATCAAAGATTTCTGCTAAC
>JBAVZX010000466.1:0-6606 GCA_049589015.1 Phormidium sp.
CTCCCCATCTCCCTTGCCCTACCAGGCGACTTTAGCGGTGGCGTTAATCAATAGGGGATGAGCCCACCAGAGGAGAAGGACGAAGGTGGCTACTCCTAGATAGGCGGGGCGGAGAAATTCTGGCCATTTGAGGGTTTGTTTTTTTTGGACGATCGCTAAAAAGGGGACGATCGAAGTTCGTTCTTTAACAGCGGTGAAGGCTGGGCCGTAACGGGCTAGCAGTCGGCGATCCCCGTGCCAGACTCCAAAACAATGGTGTAGAATCAAACCGATTGACGTGACTAGGGTAAAAGTGGTACCAATCCAGATGGTGTGAGCAATGCACCAGATTATCTGTCCGACCATCTGGGGGTGTCTGGTGATGCGAATGATGCCTGTTTCATAAAGGTGTACTTCTGGTTTTTGAATGGCGGCAATTTCCAGCAGGTTAAAGGTTGCAGGGTAGAGAAAGAGGAAAGATACGGCAGATAGCACCCAAACTAAGGGTTTGATTCCGGGTATTCCTTGAATCTGCCACATCTGTAATCCGTCATACCTATGGTTAAAAAAGTAGATGATTAACACACTGGCTAGAGGCAAGCTGACTAGGGCAAATAAAATGCGGTACATTCTAGGGCCAATTAATTTTTCGCCCCAAGGACGTAATGCTGCTAGACCGCTGTGAGCGATCGCAAAACTTAATAACAGTCCCAGGATGATTCCGTGACTGGGAGTGAACCAGGTAAATAACATTACAAATTTTGAAGAAATATCAATCGAGTCAATTACACCACAAACCATGTCAAAAATTACTCTGAGAAGACTTTTCCTTGGGCATAGTTACTTCATATTTGAGCCTAAGATCTCTAAACTGTATTAGTAATTAAGCGTTTGAGTCAAACCCAAATTTACCGGGTTTGTCGTCTTCTGGCTCCTTTTCACATTCAGGTTTAGCCGTATGACCGACCTTCCTTTTACTTTAGATCAGTTGCGTATTCTCAAAGCGATCGCCGCTGAGGGAAGTTTCAAACGCGCCGCAGATAGTCTGTATGTCTCCCAACCCGCTGTTAGTTTACAAGTGCAAAACTTGGAAAGGCAATTGGATGTGCCTTTGTTCGATCGCGGTGGGCGCAGGGCACAATTAACAGAAGCAGGGCATCTCCTGTTAAGCTACGGCGAAAAAATTCTCTCGCTTTGTGAAGAAACTTGTCGTGCGATCGAGGATTTGCAGAATCTTCAGGGTGGTACTCTGATTGTGGGAGCCAGTCAAACAACTGGAACCTACCTGTTACCTCGGATGATTGGAATGTTTCGGCAAAGGTATCCAGATGTTTCGGTACAATTGCACGTTCACTCGACAAGGCGCACTGCTTGGAGTGTGGCTAATGGACAAGTGGATTTAGCAATTATTGGCGGCGAAATTCCCTCGGAACTGCACGAATCTTTGCAAATTCAACCTTATGTGGAGGATGAGTTAGCGTTAATTATTCCAGTGGTTCATCCTTTTGCAAAGTTGGAAATTATCCAAAAAGAAGACTTGTACAAGTTAGGTTTTATTGCTCTTGATTCTCAATCGACAATTCGTAAGGTAATTGATCAAGTACTCACTCGTTGTGGTATTGATACTCGTAGGTTGAAAATAGAAATGGAACTTAATTCCATTGAAGCAATTAAGAATGCTGTACAGTCGGGTTTAGGTGCGGCTTTTGTTTCAATTTCGGCGATCGAAAAAGAACTCCAAATGGGAATTCTGCATCGGTCTAATATTGATGAAGTGGTGGTAAAAAGAATGCTGTCGGTGATTTTTAATCCTCATCGTTACCGTTCTAAAGCAGCAGAAGCTTTTAGCCAGGAAATTTTGCCTTTGTTTGCGATGCCGGGATGGAGCAAGGAAATAGTAGATCCGACAACTAATATTGCTAATTCTCATAAAACTGCTGTACTCCCCCAAGCTGGTAAAACTATTCCGGCTAATGGTACATAAGAGTTAATGCTTTTGCCTACACCTTTTCAAGGCTTTCAATCAGCAGCAGAAATCCTGGCAATTCTCTACTAAAAAAATCTACTTTACCAGGCCAATTGCTAGTGTTTCTGCTCGTTGATGGACATTTTTATAATTAACAGAAACAAGTCATAATTTGATTGAAAAAGTTGGATTTGTTCGCCTTTGCTAATTTCACTTGTCAATACTTATTTGTTTCCGATTTCCACTCCCTTAAAGATAGACTTTATTTAAGTGACGATTTGTATAAAATTATATCTATTTTGGGAAATAGACTCTTGGTACTGATAGGATTTGTGGTTAAAGGAGCGAAAATCAAATTTTCCTGATTTCCCGCATCAGTGTTGTGATTTGTAACAAAGCTCAACAGAGTTTGTGGTGAATTGTTTGGCAATTAAAATGAAACTTGCAACAGTTGTGATTACAATTGCTACCGTTAGTTAAAAATGCGGCTACTGAATCAGCTTATGGAGAATGAAATATGGCAAATCGAGAATGGAAAGAGTTAGAGAGGGGAAAACTTACCAATTTTCGATTTCCTGTTCCCACTCAGGAAATTTCCAAAGAGGAAGACATCCTATTTTGGGAATCGCCTGGGGGCATTTTATACATGAGTTTGGATGGTGGTATTCTGAAAGCCAATTCAGCAATGAGTAATTTGGTTGGTTATACGGAAGCACAGTTACGTCGTTTAGATTATCGGACAATTTCCCACCCTGATGATTTTGGTGATGAGATAAAATTCATTGGTCAATTAGTTAATGACGAATTACCAGGAAAATCGATTTTGCAAAAGCGTTTTATCTGTCGTAATGGGGCGATTGTCTGGGCGGAAGTAACGATGTTCTTGATGGGAGAATTAGAAACTGAAAATAGCTATTTGTTGGTGTTTGTTAAGGATTTAAGTTATATTTTACAAGCGGAAAAAGAGATTCAACAAAGACGGGAACGAGAAGCGTTACTAAGTGAGATTGCCGCGACAATTCGCAGTACTTTTAATTTTCCCAAGATTTTGGAAATTGGAGTGAGAAAATTACAAACTGCTTTGAATGCCGATCGGGTAATAGCTTATCAGTTACAACCAGATGCTAGTGGTATTTGTACATCAGAAGCGGTAAAACCAGCATACAAAGCAATTAAAGGACAGAGTTTTCCAGCTGATTGTATTCCGCAACGTTATTTACAAGCTTATAGTCAAGGTAGACTTTGGCATAGTATAGATGTTCGCACTGAAGAATTGTCACAATGCTATCGACAAATGCTGGAACAAATGGAGGTGCGAAGTATTATGGTGGCGGCGATTCAACAGCGAAAAGATAATTCTTTGGAGTTGGATCAAGGGAAACTTTGGGGTTTGTTGATTGTTCACCAGTGTCGAACACCTAGACAATGGACGGAAGATGAAAGACAGTTGGTGCAAGCGGTGGCGAATCAAATGGCGATCGCTTTTGAGCAAGCAAGTTTGGTACAACAATTGCAAGCTTACACTCAAGAATTAGAAGAAAGGGTGAAAGAACGCACGCTGACTTTAAAGCGATCGCTACAATTTGAGCAACTAATTCGCAAGTTAACAGTATCACTACGCCAAGAACTGAAAGAAGATCAAATACTCCAAACATCTGTGGAAGGTTTGGTGACAGCTTTAGAAATTGATGGTTGTTGTGCGATGCTGTTCCAAGCAACCGAAGAAGTATTAAAAATAGAGCATGAATATTTTAAAGATGAGCGATCGTCTCAGATTATTAATGGCGAAGGTTCACTAGTAGGGAAACGCTTACTGCTTGATGAATTACCAGGCAATTGTCGTGCTGCATTGTTAGCCGGAAAAACCTATCTAGGTTTAATTACACCCCAAACTAATCAACCGACAACAACAGGAAATATCGTGTTGATTAGTCCAATTTGGGATACGCAAGGTTTAATCGGGGCAATTGCTTTATTGCAGTCTCAATCCCATAATTTTACTCAAGATGAAATTCTCTTAATTGAGCAAGTAGCGAGTCAATGTACCTTAGCAATTCGTCAATCTCGCCAGTTACAACTTTTGTCAGCCAAAAATCAAGAATTGTCAACTTTAAACCGGGTAAAAGGAGAAATTATTGCTAATACCAGTCATGAGTTACGCACACCTTTAACGGCAATTATGGGATTTTCTAGTGTGCTGCTAGAAGAATGCTTTGGCAAACTCAATCATAAACAAAAAGAATATATGGAGCGGATTTACAGCAGCGGTCAGTATTTGCTGGAATTAATTAATGATATTCTTGATATGTCTCGGATTGAAGCTGGGCGTTTGGAGTTAGATCTACAGGTTGTGTTTATTCACGAGATTGCGGAAAACGCGATTAGTTTAATCCGAGAACGGGCGATCGCTCAAGGTCTATCTTTAGAGGTAGAAATAGCTAGGGATTTAGAATACTTGGTGGCAGATCCCATTCGCCTCAAACAAATTTTAATTAACTTGCTCAGTAATGCAGTGAAGTTCACGCCCAAAGGAAGTGTTGGTTTAAAAGTGTACCATTCTACTGAGACTGTTAACGGCTACACTACTGACAAGGTGAATTTTACTGTTTGGGATACTGGTATTGGTATTGATCCAAGTGACCAAGTAAAACTATTTTCTCCGTTTTCTCAGATTCACACTTCTTTATCTCGGCATTTTTCGGGAACTGGATTGGGTTTAGCGATCGCCCGGAGATTAGCTGAACTTCACGGCGGATCAATTACCCTAAAATCCTGTTTGGGAAAAGGTACTAGTTTTACTCTGCAAATGCCACTTTTTACTACATCTTCGCCAACTTACCAATTGAGTTGTGAAGGGGATGGAGGGTTCATTAACTGCTCCTGAAAATTTACCTAAACCTCTCTAAAACTACTCAAGAGATATGCTAAACGGCGAACATGAGTAAGTTAACCAGATCAGAAGCAGCAAAAATCAAAGGAGTGTCGGTTTCCACATTGAGGAGGTGGGAAGCTGAAGGAAAGCTCACGCCCGAACGTACCTTAAATGGACATAGACGCTATGATTTGGCTCAATTATTAGGAGTTAAATCTGACAGTGCAATAACAATTGGTTATGCCAGAGTTTCGAGTCACGATCAAAAATCAGACCTAGAAATCATTACTGTTTTCTCTGCCAGATTGTACGGTAGTCGCAGTCATAAAAACAAAAAAGTCGTAGAGGAGTTAAGAGAAATTGCTCAAAAGCTTTAAGACGAGATTAAACCTAAACAACAAACAACGCACTTTGGCTGCTAAACACGCTGGAGTAGCAAGACACGCTTGGAATTGGGGATTAAATATTTGTCTTAAAGCAATGGATGCGTCTGAGAAATTACCTACAGCTATTGACCTACA
Organism: Phormidium sp.; assembly: GCA_049589015.1. Classification (GTDB taxonomy): domain Bacteria; phylum Cyanobacteriota; class Cyanobacteriia; order Cyanobacteriales; family Aerosakkonemataceae; genus Floridanema. The sequence continues at coordinate 5,339 of JBAVZX010000466.1, forward strand.
TAAACGATTAGTAGCCGAGGTAAAATCAGCTAATCCCTGGTATTACGAGGTGTCTAAATGCGCTCCTCAAGAGGCGTTAAGGCATTTACAAAAGGCTTTTAAAGATTGGTTTAAAATTCCAGAGAGAGGTAAGCCAAAATTCAAAAAGAAAAACATTAAAGATAGCTTTTACTTGGAAGGCAGTATCAACATTTCCGGTAACAAAATTAAATTACCGAGAATTGGATGGGTAAAATGCTCGGAAATTCTGCCAACAGTTCAACCAAAAAATGTCACCATTTCAAAAAGAGCGAATGATTGGTACATCAGTTTCAAATACGAGTTAAAACCAAAACCAACTCCAACTCCTAAAATTAGGAAGCGGATAGGGGTTGACCTGGGGATTAATACACTAGCTACTTGTTCAGATGGTACAGCTTTTCCTAATCAGAAAGCTTACAGAAAAGCTCAAAGGAAATTAGCTCACCTGCAACGGTCTTTCTGCCGGAAGCAGAAAGGTTCAAAAAACCGGAAGAGAGCTAATTTAAAAGTAGCTAGATTGCAGAGAAAAATCTCTAATATCCGAGTAGATGCACTACACAAACTAACGACTTGGCTCACTAAGAACCACAGTGAAATAGTTATCGAAGATTTGAATGTTTCCGGTATGCTCAAGAATCATCGTTTAGCTAGTGCAATTGCTGATTGTGGATTTTATGAATTCAAAAGACAACTAGAATATAAAGCTAGTTGGTATGGTGCAACAATAATTAAAGTTGACAGATTTTACCCAAGTTCTCAACTTTGCAGTTGTTGTCATCATCGTCAGAAAATGCCACTCTCAAAAAGAACTTTTAAGTGTGGCAATTGTGGTGTTGAGTTAGATAGAGATTTGAATGCCAGTATCAACTTAGAACACTGGCATCCAGATGTTGATTATCCAAAAACCGTCAGTTCGACGGGGTTAGCCTGTGGAGAGTCAGACAAACTTAATGGCACTGCTGTTAAGGATTCAACGAAGCAGGAAGTAAACATTGAATTTGCTTGGATTCAGATGTCGCTATTTGACCTGAGTAGATTTGAGTAGGTTTTACCGAACGGCAAAGGGAGTGCTAAAAATTGTTAATTGTTTAGCAACTACCTTTAGTGAACCCGCCCCCCAAGAACAACCTGTTATCGACGTAATGCCATATCTGCGGGCAAACAGATGAGGTTATCATCTTGGGTGAGGATTAATCCTCGTTGCCGTAGTTTACCCATCAGGCGGGTGACGGTGACGCGAGTGGAAC